>NZ_BOLT01000005.1:0-112214 GCF_016861805.1 Lacticaseibacillus sp. 53-4 | reverse complement strand
TCTTCTCTCCTTTTCGATTATGTAGTATGGCCTTGAACATCCATATTCTAATCGACGAGGAGAGTTTTTCGTATAACTCATTTGACTCCACCCGCACAGCGGGTGGTTTTGAGCCTCGCGCGTCTCCGCGCGAGCCCGGCTAAAGCCTCTATAAAAAAATCCGCCTGCGCTGGCAGACGGACCGTGATGGATCGTGAATTACTTGTCGAGCTTAACTTTGTCGGTGACTTCAAGCTTGTCGTTGAATGTGTAAACAACAGGTTCACCAGTGGTCATTTCCAAGTTGATGATGTCTTCATCGGAAATGTTTTCAATGTACTTGGTCAAAGCACGCAGGGAGTTGCCGTGCGCAGCAATGATGACATTCTTGCCGTCAAGCAGGTCCGGAGCAATGTGATCTTCCCAGAATGGGATAACGCGCTCCAAAGTGACCTTGAGGTTCTCGCCGCCAGGAATAATCCGGGGGTCGAGGTTCGCGTAACGACGGTCCTGAGCAGCGGAGCCTTCGTCGTCAGCGCTCAAAAGCGGTGGCAAAGTGTCGTATGAACGACGCCAGATGTGAACCTGCTCGTCGCCCCACTTCTTGGCTGCTTCGGCCTTGTTCTGGCCCTGCAAAGCGCCGTAGTGACGCTCGTTCAGCCGCCAGGTCTTGGTTTCTGGGATCCAAAGCTGATCGGATTCTTCCAGTGCGTAGTGCAAAGTCTTGATCGCACGGGTCAAAACGGACGTGTAAGCCTGATCGAATTCCAGGCCGGCCTTCTTGATGCGACGACCTGCTTCCTTCGCTTCTTCAGTTCCCTTTTCGGACAGGTCAACATCGACCCAGCCGGTAAACTGGTTGGACAGGTTCCATTCACTTTGGCCGTGACGGATAAGCACTAATTTTGCCATCGAGAGATTACCTCACTTTTTTATTTTGCTGCATTCACAGCTGTTTTCGACACTTAATGATACACCATTTGCAGAAAAAGCGCGACGTCTTTTACCTGCCGCGCGTTGTCGTCCCCATTGAGGCATCATTTCTGGTAGACTCGTAGCGGAGGTAATTTTATGCGTAAATATTGGTGGCTGACGGTGGTCGTGCTCTGGCTGGTCAGCATTGCGTACTTTCTGGTCTACGTCAACAGTCCTGCGCTGCGGACCGCAGTCGATGCTAGTACCGGCTTATCCATGCTGCACGGCGTCATGGACCTGCTGCTAATCGGCGGCGGCATCGCCATCATCGCCGGCTTATTGCACAAAATTTTTCATCGCCATTAAAAAACCAGCCGCATGCGGCTGATCAAAGGTTATTTTGCTCGCGCAGCCGTGATCGGCGGCGCTTTTTTTGTCGTCGGCAGTTTCTTAACGCCGAGCAGGTCGAGAATGAAGGTAAAAATCGGGATCCCGACGATCAGGCCCCAGGTGCCAAAAAGCCAGTCCCCGACCATCAGCACCACAAAGGTGAAGAAGACCGGCAGCTTGGTCCGGCTGCTCATGAATTTCGGGTTCAGGACGTAGGTTTCCAGCAGGTGAATCACAATGATCATGGCGATGATCGTGATCACGCCCCGCAAACCGCTGACCGTGTAGGCGATGATGGCCAGCGGCACGACCGAGATCAAGGCCCCGGCGACCGGCACCAGCGACAGCAGGAAGACCATGACGGCCAAGCTGGGAATGTTAGGCATTTTCAGGAAGATCAGCGTGATGGTGGTAATGGTCGTGTTGACCAGCGCAATAAAGAGCTGCGCCTCGATCACGACTCCGAACGACGCAATGAATTTGTTTGCAAAGTACGCGACGTCCTGAAAATACCAGCCAAACGTGGAATTAGTGAAGTTGTGGCCAAAGTGTCTCAGCTCATCGATTTCCATCGAGAAAAAGAAGCTGAGGATCAGCGATAAAACCAGCGTCACGCCCATGGCCGTCAAGCTGCCAGCGTACTGCAACAGCGCAGTCACCGAAGTCTTGATCTGATCGTTCAAATTCATCTGGTTGGCGGCCTGCACGACCCACTGCATGGCCTGATTGTTCGCAAAGGCCTTGCTGTTGTAAAAGTCGCTCACCGAGTTGACCAGGTGAATGGTTTGATTAACCACCGCCGGAACGTAGTGGATCACCGCATACGCCATCCCGGCGATAATCAGCAGGTACAAGGGCACAACGACTACCATCGCCGGCAGGTGCACATGGCGTCTGATGACCTTGATCAGCCGCGTCACCAAAAATGAGAAAATGAACGTCAACAAAATCGTGCTCATCACCGCGCGCACCAGCCACAAAATGATTACCAGGCTGGCCAGCACCACCCAGCGGCGCAGTTTCACATTGGCCACAAACCGTTCGTACTTGGTCATCAAACCCCTCCCGTCAGCTATCATTATACCCCAGATGAACAAAGGCGCCGCCCCCCTCGGGCGACGCCTGAACCTGCATCACTTATCTGCTTTAAACACTTTAAGCCGCTTGTTCGTGGCCTTCGAAACTTTTGTCAACTCACCACGCACCATAATGCGATCAGCACGCGTCGCTGTGTTCACTTCACAGGTGATCAGGGTGATCAACTTTTGGTTCGGGACCGGATCGACCCAGTGGACTTCGTACTGATCAACGTTTTTCTTCAGGGTCACCTTGTATCGATACACATTTTTCATGTCAGTGAGGTAGACGTTGTCGCCAGCTTTCACGTAACCCAGCGGGGAAAAGAGCACGCCTTTGTGGGAGGTGTCATGCCCTGCCAAGGCGTAATTCCCCTCGCCCATCTTCTGGTCCGCCGTCATGGTTGCAGCCCCAACTGAGAGGTTATCGTTGGCCAGCCCCTTCATAATCGGCAGGTGCAGGGACACCTTTGGAATCGCGATCATGCCGATCGCGTTCTTAGTGTTCATGGCCGCATTGCCCACAGTCCCTAAATCGAGGTCGTTAACTTTAGAGAAATCATAGGTGGCCTTCTTCTTATTGTTCTTAGCGACGACCTTTTGATCGAGCGTACTCAAAGTCGACCGACTCATCCAATCGACAACAAACAGCTTGATTTGTTCATTAAAAACCAGTGCTAACCCGACCACGAGACCGAGCGTCAAAAACACCCGCCAGGCCCAGGTCTTGGCCCTTGAACTTTTCTTCGAGTGCTTCCGGGCTTTCGCCATCTTGCTACCTCCTGTAAACGCGCTAAATCTGAATCTTGTGCTAATTATAACCCGTAAATTAATTGAGCACAACGGAGCGACTTGCGCCATAAATTGGAACGTTTATAATTGGGACAGAGGTTAAGGGTTGCCTAATAAGCCCCCAAGCCTGCCATTAGAGAGGATGAGTTTTTTGTCACAGTCGCAATCATCAATCAGTCGTTCCAAACACACCGCATTTATCGCCACGCTGCTGACTGGCACGTTCTCCATGTCGATTTCGCAGTCCTCACTAAGCACCGCGTATCCGACGTTCATGAAAAGCTTTGGGCTCAGTGCCAGTACTGTTTCCTGGCTGACCACCGGGTTCATGCTGGTGATGAGCCTGATGATTCCCGTTTCTCCATGGCTTTTGAACAATGTCGGGTTTAAAAAACTGTTTCAAAGCATCGTTGCTTTGTTCGCCATGGGCACGGTCTTTTGCATCTGGGCCCCGAGCTTCACGGTGCTGATGGTCGGTCGGCTGCTCGAGGCCCTCGCGGTCGGAATCATCTTCCCCAGCTACCAAACCGTGCTGCTGACGATCACGCCGCGGGCCGCGCGCGGGCGGACCATGGGCCTGGCGGGGCTGGTAATGGGCTCCGCCTTGGCGGTTGGGCCGATCATCTCGGGCGTGCTGCTCAGCTTCTTCCCGTGGCAGGCGCTGTTTGCCCTGTTTCTGATTGTCGCCCTAGCAGTCCTGGCGGCGTCCACCGTCACGATCACGGACGTCATGCCCAAGGCGCTGTCCGCGCTTGACTGGCTGTCGGTCATCCTCGCTGCCAGCTTCCCTGCTTTGCTGTACGTGCTGTCTGAAGCCACTCACGCGGGCATGAACACCGCGCTGTGGACTATCTTGATCATTTCGGTACTGGCTGCGGTCTGGTTCACCACGCGCCAGCTAAAAATGAAAAAGCCGCTGCTCGAGCTGCAGGTGTTCAAGACCTCGCTGTTCACAAAGGCGGTGTTGATGACCGGCATTTCCTACATCGCACTGATTGTCACCACCATCGTCATGCCGCTGTACTTCCAAGATGTCCTGAAAGTCTCACCGCTGATCTCCGGCCTGTCCCTGGTGCCGGCGGCGGTGCTGCTCAGCCTGCTGAACCCCCGCGCCGGGGCCCTGCTGGATAAAATTGGCCCGCGCCGCGTCGTCACGATCGGCATGAGTCTGATCGTCATCGGGTTTGTGCTGCTGGGTCTGCTTGTCGGCCGCATGCCGCTGATCGTCGCCATCATCGGCGCGATGTTCACCGAAGCCGGTAACGCATTTGTGATGATGCCGGCGGTCACGGCCGGCGCGAACGCCTTGCCCAAGGCGCTGATCTCCGATGGGACTGCGGTCACCACCACCATTCGCCAGCTGCTGGGCTCCACCGGGGTCGCCGTCGCCACCATGATCTTAAGCACCGTGCAGACGGCCACCGGCAGTCAAAATGCCGGCTTCACCGCCACTTTCTTCGCCTTTGCGCTCGTCGGCGCCGTCGGCCTGCTATTAGGTCTGACCATGCCAGGCAAACGAGAAGCATAAAAAAGCTCGCTGCCGCTGGTCTCAGCAAATTGAGACAGCGGCAGCGAGCTTTTTTAGTCCAACTGGATTTCTTCAAACGGCAGCCGCTCGTCAAACAAAATCGGCTGGTCCAACGTGATTTCATCCGGTCCCGTGCGGCACGTGAGCGCGATAATCTGGACGCCAGCCGCCTTGGCCGCGGTGATCGCCGGTGCCAGCTCTGGAAATCGCGCTTTGAAAATCGTCATGCTGGCGATGCCAGGCAGCTGCACCACAAATACCAGAAACGCACGGTAGCCGCTTTGCGCCGCGTGCGTCAGCGTGTGGACATGCTTGAGCCCGCGCGTGGTCGGGGCATCGGGAAACGCGGCCCGTTCCCCATTGGCCAACGTCACACCTTTGACCTCGACAAACCAGTCATGGCTGGCCGCGTCCTGCCCGGCAAAATCCAACCGACTGTCAAGGTAGGTCGTCTCTGGTCGCACCTGGTAAGGCTCTTCGCAGGTGGGCAGCACCAAGCTGCCATCAGTTAGTGCCGCATTGACCACGCGGTTGGGCGCAAGACTGTCAATGTTGATCCACCGGCCGTCGCGCTGGACTGCGATGATGTCGTACGGCGTTTTGCGAGCGGGGTTATCCGCCTTGCGAACGCTGATCGGCGCGCCGGGCAGCAGCAGCTCCTTGTTTCGGCCAGTGTTGCTGAGGTGCGCGGCAACTGGTTCGTCGGCCAACTGCACCGTGACGGTAAAGCGGCTGATCCGTTTGATCACGTGCCCGATGACCACATTTGAATATTTCACGCTATCCTCCAGACAAAAAAGCCGACAATCACTGCCGGCTTTGGCTTAACGAACGATGATGACCGAGGCGTCGGCTTCGCGCGCGATTTCCGCGGCGACGTGCCCCAGGCGCGAGCGCCCGCGCCGTTCGTGCGAGCCTAAAATAATCAGGTCCGGCTTGAAGGCCGGCACGATCTCGTCGAGAATCACAGCGGCCGGCTTGCCCTCGCCAATCAGCGGTTGGACGTCCTGGGCGCCAAAAGCCTCCGCCTTTTCAACGTAGGTGTTCAGGTGGGCGGCCATTTGGCTGCGCCGGTCGGCCAACAGGTCCGGAGAAAGCGATTGGTAAATGTTCAAATCGCCAGTTTCCAGAACCGAAACAATGCCCAACGGGATGTTGTAGATTTTGGCCAGTGTGGCCGCGTAGTTAAACGCCTTGTGGGAAGAATCATCGTCATCATCGTCGACCGCGAGCAGCAGGCGGTTATAATGCATCGACTCAACTTCAAAATCCTGTTCAGTTGCCATGTGCATGCCTCCTATGTCTGACCGCGGCGCGCCGCGGGTAACAGCTTTCCCATTGATTATACCGCAGTCTTGGACTTTAGGCGTTGATTTGCCTGTCGCGGCCAGTCACCGATCCAGACAGCCAGTTTCGCGGAAGTAGCGCGTGATCAACGGCTGACAAGCATCGCGCACGGCTGGCGCCAGAAAATACAGCGTTTGAACCACCCGATGCCAGGCGCTGAGGCGATACCCGGCGGCCAGGCCGGCAAAAACGCCGCCACGCGACCCTCGGCCAGCGCATGCGCCCAGCCGCGGCCCTGAACATAACCGCGCCAGTCGTGCTCCCGGTACAGGTACTCAAGCGCCCACTGGAACCACAGCCCGCGATCATCGCGGCTCAGAAATGGCGTCTCGGCATCCGCCCGCAGAATCAAGCTGCCAAGCAACGCGGCAAAACTGCGCAAAAAGACCTGGTCATTTTGCGGCTGATCGATGCCTTGCAAAATTGGTTTTGCCGCAACCACTGTCCGGTTGATCTGCGCCTTCTGGGCGAGCGTGAACCCGCTGGCCAGCCGTCCGCGGGCCATCAGGGTGAAAGTCACCTCGTCGCGCACATGCCCGTCTAGGTCGCCGACATGGGCCAGCAGCCAAGTCACTTCGGCATCAGTAAAAGTCAGCGGATCAGACTGCGTCAGTTTTTGTTCCAGTTCCTGCTGCATGTGCAACCACCTTCTTTGGCCACATCATAGCATAGCCGCCGGGCCCCTGAACACGCGCAAAAGCGCAAAAAAATAGGCTTCAAATCGGATCTTGCACTAATCACGATTCGAAGCCCTTTAAGAGTTAAGGTGATCCTCGGTATTGCGAAGTTGCTTACTAGAAACTTGGATACTGCGACACCTCTAATATCTCTTATTCACTTGTACGGTTAGACAACTTGAAGTACTTTGGTGCTGCCAGATAACTTGGCGTTGTGTGTTGTTACTTTATTCAACCGATATGCACCTTTATCTCGTCGTCATTCCGCTTGGATTATTGAGTCTCTTTAGCAGACTCACACCTCCATTAAACTGACAACTTTCTGGTTCTATCAGGTAGTTCACTTGGTGGCACAGAATCAGTTGTGCCTTAGCTCTAATCATGTGTTGGACAACCGGCACTTTCGAGCAGGTCTTGGTGGATCAAGTTCTTGGATCTCTCCGAGTGACCTCCCTTAACTCCATCTATAATATACCATGGTCCGCAGAATGGTGCAAGCGCTTACGCCGTTATTTTTAAAAGAAAAATCAGGTCGTCTTTTAATACTTAAACTGCCGTAGCGGACTGGCTGCGCCGTAGCCAAATTCCCGCAACATCCGCCGGTTTGGATCGATGGACACCACGTACCCGGCATACTCACTGGGCGTATTGATGAGGCGATTCCACTTGCGATTGTAATTGGTGGTCAACCCGTGCAGCCGGCCCATCAGCGCGGAGCAGTTCAGCAGGCTGTAGTGAATCCCGTTGACGCGGTAATCCTCTTCGGTGTGCCAGTGGCCGGCCAGGTAGCCGATGATGGTGCCGGAAGTCTGAGAAAAATCAAACCGGGCGCTCCCGCCGAAATCGGGATGCGTCCCGCATTCCACCCGGCCGGCATACTTCTCGTTAAAGGCCCGCAGCACCTCGTGCAGCGGCCGCCCGTTGAACTTTAGTCCGGGCTTGCCGCTGCGCACCATCGCCGGCGCGTGGGCCATGATCAAGACGTCGCGGGTGCCTGCACCAGCCAGCGCATCGCAGAGCTCCTGCAGCTGCTCGGCGGTGACCGCCAGCGTTTTTTTCAGGTCGTAGTTGCGGCGGCCGCCGATCCAGCGCACCGGGACATCAGAGGTGTTCAGCACGATCACCCGCACGGTCCCACTATCGAAAAAGGACAGTCCGTGGCGCGTCACTGAAGGCCCGCCGACCTGCTGGGTCATCGGCCGAAACACGGTGTCGTTAAACACCCAGGGGTGAAAACTGCCCGCAAACCGGCGATTTTTTTCGGCGTACTTATCGTTGTCGTCGTGGTTGCCCTTGGCAATCACAAACGGCAGATCATCCGCCTTGAAATCCGCGGCGATGTTGCGCAGCCGCCACATGGTCATGAACGCCGGCTCCGAGCCGTCCACCAGGTCGCCCAGGTGAATGCGCCAGGACACCGGCAGCTCTCCTGCCAGCCAATGCTGCTCCTGCACGTGCCAGTAGCCATTGGGCCCGTAATACGTCCGCGAAAAGGCGGTGCGGTCATGGGTGTCCGTGATCACCGCAAAATTCAGGGCCGAAGCCGGCAGCTGGGGCCGTACCCACTCGGCAAACTTGGTCAGATCCGCCTTGGCAAAGCGGCGAATAGAAATATTTGGACGCAGCAGCATAGATGCCCTCCTGACGATGCCCAATTGGCACCACTGGTGTTCTATCAGAAATTAAGCCACACAGCCAGGCCCATGAACACGACCTGGGCCAGCGTAGTGAGAAACAAGCTCTTAATCGCAAGCGGGAACGTCTCGGTTTTCACTGGGCGTTTGGCAAACGTGCGCACATTTTTGACCACGATTGGAATGGTCACCAAAGTCAGCAGCGACAGCTTCGGCAGAATCTGCAGCCACACAGCGACAATGAGCGCCAAAAAACCGACCGTGTAGAGCCCGGCGAAGAAAATCAGGCTGCGCCGGCGCCCCAAGTAGTACACGATGGTCCGCCGGTTGAGCTGCTTGTCCTCTTCCTCGTCGGCGATGTTGTTGGCCAACAGCAGCGCCGCAATCGCGCCTTGCGCCAGCCCGGAAGCCAGCAGGACCGGCCAGATGAACGCCCAGTTAAACGCTGCGACCGAAAACGCGTTGACATAGACGGCAATCAGGAAGATCACGAACCCCATGGTGAAGCCGGAGAAAAATTCCCCCGTCGGCGTGGTGGAAATTGGCCGCGGGCCGCCGGCGTAACAGTACCCGACAGCAAAGCTGAACAGGCCCAGACACAGCAGCGGCCAGCCGGTGCGGCTCACCATCCACAGCCCCAAAACGGCACTGGCGGCCATCATGGCCACAATCAGCCAACCGATGGCGCTTGGATTCAGGTGCTCGCGGCCGATGATGTTGGTCTTTTGCCGAAACGCCTCGGCCTCCACACGCTGGGCCCGCCGGTAGTCCTGGTAGTTATCATTCGCGTCCACGGCCATGTTGAACAGCAGCATCGCAATAAAAAACACGATCAGCTCAGGTAGATGGAGCGTGTGATAATGGTACCAGGCGTACAGTGTCCCCATCAGGAAAGGAAATACGGACGCGGTTTTAGCTTTAATTTCGACTAATTCAAAAAACACTTTCGCCTTCACAGGCTTTCCCCCTAATCCTCGGTCTTTGCGTTGACACTGTTAAAGATGCTGGGGTAGAGTTGACGTACAAGTGGAGGTCAACGTTATGGTCCAGCCGCAGTGGCAGCAATACCCCGAAGTCTATCAAAAACTCACCCTGGTGCAGACCCGCCTAGCAGACCGCACGCGTCTGCGCGTGCCGACAGTTAATGCCCGCGTGCAGGCACAGGTGGCAGCTGGGGGCAAAATGCTTCGTAGTGGGCTTATGTTTATGCTAGCGCGTTTCCATAACATTGACAATCCGTCTTTGATCTCCGCCGGGGCGGCGATCGAGGCTCTTCATTTGGCGACCCTTGAGCATGACGACGTGCTGGACACGTCAGCCATCCGCCGCGGCCTGCCGACACTTACGGCCACTGATGGCAACAAAGCCGCAATTTACGCCGGCGATTTTCTATTTTCCGTGTACTTCGAACTGCTCGCCGAGGCGGCTCCCACGGTGGCAAATGTGGGGACCAACGCGCGCATCATGCATCGGATTTTTATGGGGGAGCTCGACCAAAACGCCGTCAGCCGCGGCACCAAGCTGACGGTTCACCAGTATCTCCGGCAAATCAGCGGCAAAACCGCCGCCTTGTTTGGACTCGCAGCCTATCAAGGCGCCACCTTGTCCGGGGCCTCAGCCGCCGAGCAAACCGCCGCCTACCGGTACGGCCGGTGCGTTGGGATGGCTTTTCAAATGATTGACGACCTCTTGGACTTTACGGGCCGACCGGAGAAAATGCAAAAACCGCGCCTGGAAGACCTGCAAAATGGCATCTATACCCTGCCGGTACTGTACGCGCTGCGCGAAGATGACGGGACCTTAGCGGCGCTGCTTGAGCGCAGGACTGAGGACCCAAAGACCTTATCCGCGGCAGCTGCGCTGATCAGTGTTACCGGCATTCCTGAGGCTGAACGGCTGGCAACCGCGTACACTGATAAGGCCCTGGCAGCATTAAATGCCTTCCCCGCCGGTTCCAAACGGGACGAACTTCACCACCTGACGCAGCACCTCCTGACACGGAGTAACTAACTTTGAAATCAATCAAAACGAGCGCACACCATACTGGCCTGGTCGCGTTCCATCAAGCACCGCCCAAAACACAAGAGCCTCCGCACCGCGATTCTAAAAACGAATCGTGGCACAGAGGCCCTTGTGTTTTGGGCTAAACCCGCTTGATGTCGCAGTCTATTATTAGGCCTGACCGGCATCCAGCGCGTAAAGCCGCCGGTACCGCTCATTGTTGGCCATCAGATCAGCCGGGCTGCCAGCCATGGTCAGCTTCCCATCTTCTAGGAAAATAACCTGGTCGCACTGGCTGACCCCCTGCAGGTGATGGGTCACCCACAGGACAGTCTTTCCCGCCAAAACGCGGAACATGGTGTCCAGCAGCGCCTGTTCGGTAATTGGATCCAGCCCGACCGTGGGCTCATCCAGCAGCACGATTGACGCGTCTTGAAGCAGGATGCGCGCCAGCGACAGCCGCTGCCGCTCGCCACCGGAAAAGCCAAAGCCCGCCTCTTCGACTGGCGTGTCCATGCCTTTTGGCAAACCGGCGATCAGCTCGTCCAGCTGCACTTCCCTGAGCACCCGCTGAACGTCTTCATCGCTGGCCGCTTCATTGCCGAGTCGCACGTTGTTGAGAATCGACGTGTTGAACAAAAATGGACTCTGATCCAGCACCGCGAACAGCCTGGTGCGTTGGTCCTGATACTGCAGCACATTGACGCCGTCGAGGGTCACGGTACCGCGGGTCGGCGTGAGGTCGCCCAAGATCAGTTGGAGCAGCGTGGTTTTGCCCATGCCGCTGGGACCCAAGATTGCCAGTTTCTGACCGGCCTTGAGCATCAGGTTCAGGTGATCGATCAGGACTTCGCTTTCGGCATCATACTGGAAGGCCAAGTCCTGCACAGTCAAAGCGCCCACCGTGGCCGGCGCGGCGAGCTGCTCAGGCAAGGCACGCGTCGTCGGCTTCAGTTGGTTGAGGTGGGAAAGCGCCGTTTTATAGGTTGGCCACTCGCCGATGCCTTGCGCCACATTGGAGAAGGCCATAGAAAGTGGGAACATCACGAGGACAAACGAGCCAATCCAGTCGGCAGTCAGCTGCGTGCCGGCAAAGTACCAGCTCGCCCACACCATCAAACTGGCCGGCACTGCGCCGAAAAACAGGTTCGCGACAAAATCCCGCGCCCACTCAAACATTTTCGACCGGTGCGTGGAAGCAGCCAGCTGTGCCGTAGTCGTCGTGGCCTGGTCGACAAACTGCTCTTGGCGGTGGGTGATGGCCCAATCGGACAGGCCCAGCACGGCATCGGTCAGATCGACATAGGCTTTTTGATTCAGTTCCTTTTGCCGCAGCTTGCGCTTAGTTTCAATTAACAGCCCCCACCAGGGGATCAGGACGATCTGCACCAACAGCAGCAGCAGGACCCACAGGGCAAAACGCCAGTCGAAGATGCCCAACCCTAGCGTGATCAGCAGCGTCAAACCGCCGGCAACTACGGTGGGAAAAATCGCGCGCAGGTACATGTTTTGAATGTGCCCGATATCGTCGCTGAGCAGACTCAGAATGTCACCGGTTTGGTGATGCTCCTGGACGAACGCGGCATCGGTTTCCAGCACCTGATAAAGCTTGCGGCGCATGTGACTGGTGATTTTCAGCACCCAGTTGTGCGACGTCAGGCGTTCCAGGTACTGGAACACCGGCCGGCCGATCCCAAACGCACGGGTCAAAACGACTGGTACATAGATCGCGGCAAACAGCGGCATTGTGGCCGCAAAGTCGATCAAATAGCCCGAGGTGAACATCAAGGCCCCTGCGCAGAAATAGGTCAGCACCCCAAGGGCCAGCGACCAAAACAGCAGGTTTTTGTAGCGTTTGAGGTCTGGTTTGACCCAGGTATCATGCTTGAACATTGAACTCACCTCGCATTTCCGCGACCAGCTCCTGATAAGGCTTTGAGTGGGCCTGCAAGTCGGCCGGCGTGCCTTGCGCCACGATCCGGCCTTCCGCCATCACGATGACCCAGTCCATCTGATTCAGCCAGTGCAGCCGGTGCGTGGCAAAAATCACCAGCCGGTCTTTGAACAGTGGCACCAGCGTGGCCTTAAGCGCCGCCTCGGTTTCAATATCCAAGTGCGCGGTCGGTTCATCAAACAGCCAGACCTGCCGCTTAGCATCCAGCAGCGTGCGGCCCAGCGCGATCCGCTGGGCCTGACCGCCGGAAATGCCGCGGCCGCCTTCCCCAATGCGCGTGTCCAGCCCGTCGGGCAGCGTTTTGATCCAGTCAGTTAACCCAGCTTGGGCAACGGCTTCGGCCACCTCATCAGCGGTCGCGTCCGGCCGATAAAAGCGGACGTTGTCGGCAATCGACGTCGCAAAAATGTAAGGCGCCTGCGGAATATAGGACAGGTGATCCTGCCAGGCCGGCTGCGCCATGTGCGGCAACGCGTGACCATTGGCGGTAAATGGCGTGGTACCGGCATCCGGCTGCAGGAAGCCGCCAATCAGGTTCAGCAGCGTGGATTTGCCCGAGCCGCTGGGCCCGATGATGGCCACCTTTTGGCCACCGTGCAGCGTAAAACTGGCGTCAGACACGCCGGTTTCGCGCCCCGGGTAGGTGAAATTCAGGTGCTCGGCAGAAAGCGTTGCGTCCTGATCCCACCCGGTCAGCTCTGGCAGTCCTTCAACTGGCGTCGGCACCGGCTGGGCCAGTACCGTCAGCACCGCGTTCATCGCATTTTTGCCGTTGAGCGTGGCGTGATAGTCATTGCCGAACTCGCGGATCGGCATGAAGTACTCAGGCGCGAGGATCAAGGCGACCATCGCCGGGTACAGGGCCAGACTGCCGTTCAGCAGATCAATGCCCATGAACACGGCGACGACCGCGATAGACAGCGTCGCGAAAAAGTCCATTGCAAAACTCGACAGCATCGCAATTTTCAGCACGTTCATGGTTTGCTTGCGGTAACGTTCGGAGACCTGATAAACGTTATCCGCGTACTGCTTGGAGATGCCCATCAGCTGCAGTGTCTTGAGCCCGCGCAGCGAGTCGATGAACTGGTTCGACATCGACTGAAAACCGGCGTACTGCTTTTCGGATTCGTCCCGGGCCGCATACCCCAGGATGATCATGAATAAAATAATCACAGGAAACATGATCAGCAGGGCGATCCCGGCCAGGTGCTGCTGCATGAAGATGTACACCAGCAACACCCAAGGAATGATCATCATGTTGAGAATCTTGTTCAAAATCAATTCAATGTAATTCTGCGTTTCTGGGATACCATCCAGCGCCATCGTCACCAGGTTGCCGGTGCCTTCGCTGGCGGCCAGCTGCGGACCCAAGGCATACACCTTGGCCAGCAGCTGCTGCTGCAAAGCGCCGGCAGTTTTGCGGGCGAAGCGTTCGGCAATCACATTGCGCAGCCAGGTGATCAGCTGGCGCAGCGTGTAGGCTGCGGCAAAGCCGATCACGAACAGCCAGAGCCCAGAAAGTGGTTTGCGCTGCCAGGCGTGCACGATGCCGGCGGCCAGAAAATGACCTTGGCCTAAAATGACAAATGCTTGCACGAGCGCGAGCCCGGCAAGCATTGTCATAATCGTCCGCATTCCCGGCAAACGCATAAGTCGTTTGTCGATCATACTGTTACTCCTTTGTTGTCTCAGAAATCAGGCATTGCCTTTTGGCGCGACGCGTTTGTGGAACACGACGTAGCTCCAGATGAAGTACGCCAGCGCGATCGGCAGCAGCACACAGGTGACGCCGGTCATGATTTCAAGCGTCAACGGACTGGCCGACGCGTCGGCGATCATGATTGAGTGGGCCGCATTTTGCGCGATCATCACCCGTGGGAACAGGCCGTTGAAAATCAGCCCGACCACCAGAGCAAGCCCCAGGCCAGAGCCGATGAACGACACCAGTTCGTTGTCCTTGAGCACCCCGAAGTGCTGGATCACCGCCACGCATACAATCAGCAAAATGATCAGCGTGGTGGAAATTGGCCGCTTCGCGAAGAAGTCAGTGAAGAAGAACACCAACAGCGCGAAGACGACTTCCCCGGCGTACAGCACCCAGGAAAGCACCTGGTTGTACTGACGCGCACGGGCCCGCAGCGGGCCGGTGGTCTTCAGCCGGATGAAGTTCAACCCGTGCATGAAGCACATCAAGGTGACCGCCACCCCGCCGACGATCGTCAGCAGGTTGATCTGATTGCCCAGGGTCGCAAAAACGTTGCCCTGCGCGTCGATTGGCAGCGGCTGCATGATCGCGGTGAAAATCATCCCGAGGATGAACGGCGGGATCACTGAGCCGCAAAACAGTGCCCAGCGCCAGATGCTGCGACCGCGCGCGGTTTCCGCGTGGGCGGCGAATTCAAACGACACGCCGCGAATGATCAGGCCAAACAGCACCAGGAAGAACATGATGTAAAACCCAGAGAACAGGCTGGCGTACCACAGCGGATAAGAGGCAAACATTGCCCCGCCGGCCGTGATCAGCCAGACTTCGTTGCCGTCCCAGTGCGGCCCAATGGTGGCGACCAGCTGGGTGCGCTCGTCCTCGTTGTGGGCAAGCAGGCGTGAGGCCATACCGACCCCGAAGTCAAACCCTTCCAGGAAGAAGAAGCCGATGAACAGGACGGCAAGCAGTAAGAACCAGAGAATTTGTAAGCCGCTCATTTTGCGAACGCCTCCTTAGCAAACGGATCCTTGGCAACCCCATAATTGGTGTCCAGCGGTCCGTCTGGCCCATTGACGAGCACGCGGTGACTATAGTAAATCATCACGCCGCCCAGCAGGGTGAAGATCAGGAAGTACACAATGTTCGTGAACAGCAGCTGGCCGACCGTAGTGGTTGGCGAAACCGCATCGGCGATCGTGTACAACCCGTACACGACCCACGGATACCGGCCCAGTTCGGTGATGAACCAGCCGGCAGTGTTGGCAATAAACGGCATCCAAAGCGCAAAGCCGGTCACATACAGCAGCCACCGCTTATTTTCAATCGTGTCCTTCTTCTTGCGGGAGAACCACAGCACGGCGGCAGATCCGATGATCAGGCCAGTGCCAATCCCGGCCATGACCCGGAAGGACCAAAACAGCGTCTTCACCGGCACGTAATAGTTCTTGTCGGCCCCGTACTTCTTTTCTAGTTCCTTGTTGACAGTATCCATGCCTTTAACCGCGCCGGTCGTCCTGTGATAAGACAGCAGGCTCAGCAGGTAAGGAATTTCAATGTTGCCCTTGACCGTGTGATCCTTGGTGTTGATCAGTTCAACCACCGCCCACGAGGCCGGGCTCTTGGTATCCTTGTAAATTCCTTCAGTTGCCGCGAACTTCATCGGCTGGTCATTCATCATGAATCGCGTCTGCAAGTCGCCGACAAAGACGACGCCGATCGACGCGATCAGCCCAACCGTGAGGCCAATGCGCATGGACTTCTTGTAAAAGTCCACGTGGTCATGCTTGAGAATCCGCCAGGCCGACATGCCAGCCACGGCAAACGCCGCGGTAACAAAGGCCCCGAAGACCACATGCGGGAATTCGACCCAGAGCTGCGGATTGCCGATCACCGCCATGAAGTTGACCAGCTTGACGCGCCCGGTCGCCTCATTGATGGCAAACCCGGTCGGGTGCTGCATGAACGAGTTCGCGCTGAGGATCCAGATCGCCGACAGCGTCGTGCCCAGCCACACAAACCAAATCAACGCGGCGTGGTCAGCCGGCTTGAAGCGGTCCCAGGTGAACATCCACAGGCCGATAAACGTCGACTCCATGAAGAATGCCAGCAGCGCTTCGATCGCCAGTGGTGCCCCAAAAATATCTCCCATGAACCGGGAGTAATTCGACCAGTTCATCCCGAACTGGAATTCCTGAATAATACCGGTGACGACCCCAACGGCGAAGCTCAACAGGAAGATCCTGCCCCAAAACTTCGTCATTTTCTTATACATCTCGTCCTTCGTCCGGACGTACATGGTCTCCATAATCGCGGTGACCAGCGCCATCCCGATGGAGAATGGAACGAAGAAAAAGTGGAAAACAGTCGTCATGGCAAATTGGAACCGTGCAAGACCAAGAACAGATAACCCTGCAATCATCGCCATAACCTCCTTGCGGTGCCGCTTTGGCACCGAAATTTGCGACGTCCCCCACGTCGAAAAAAGCACTTACACTAGTACGATTCTAGTTTAGCACCAGGCCGATAAAAAAACACGGTTTCCCCGCCGGAAACCGCGTTGAGCTTATCCTTGAATCACTTTTTTGATCAGCTGAAATTTGGCCGGGGCCGATTGACCGATTGTGAACGCCTGATGAACGGCCTGCTCGATGGCGGCGGTCTCCTGGCTATCCGCATGCAGCGTCACCAGCGTATCGCCAACAGACACTGGCGTCCCCAGCTTTTTATGGAGCACCAGCCCCACTGCGAGGTCGAGCTGGTCGCCTTTTTTGGCGCGCCCGCCGCCCAGCTGCATCGCGGCTAGCCCCAGTGCATTGGTGTCGATACCGGTCACTACGCCAGCTTGCGTCGCTTTCACGTCGACCCGGTACTTGGCCTGTGGCAACCGTCTTGGGTCATCCACCACCGCTGGGTCACCACCTTGCGCCTTGATCAATTGCTTGAATGCGTTCAGTGCCCGGCCGTCGCAAAGGGCGTCTTCTGCCATGCCGATTGCCTGCTCAAGGCTTTGCGTCTTGCCGCCGAGCACCAGCATGTGGGCGGCCAGCGTCACAGTGAGGTCACGGACATCTTTCGGCCCGCGATTGCGCAAAATGGCGATACTTTCAGCGATTTCAAGCGAGTTGCCGATCGTGATGCCAAGCGGCTGGTCCATGTTGGTAAGTAGCGCCACACTCTTAACCCCCGCCTGCTTGGCGATAGTCACCAGTGCCTGCGCCAACTTTTCTGCGTCCGCCTCGGTTTTCATGAAGGCGCCATTGCCGACTTTGACGTCGAACACCAATGCACTGGTGCCGGAGGCGATTTTTTTGGACATGATCGAGCTGGCAATCAGTGGGATTGACTCCACAGTGGCGGTCACGTCGCGCAGGGCGTAAAGGCGCCGGTCCGCCGGGGCCAGGTCACCGGACGCCGAGACAATGGCCTGGTGAATGCTGGCCACCTGCGTCTTAAATTCCTGCTCGGAGAGGTCAACGCGAAAACCGGGAATGCTTTCCAGCTTATCAAGTGTCCCGCCGGTGTGGCCAAGGCCGCGGCCCGAGATCATTGGCACTGGCACGCCCAGGCAGGCCACCAGCGGCGTCAGGGGAATGCTGATCTTGTCGCCGACCCCACCGGTCGAGTGCTTATCGACCTTGATGCCGGGGATGTCGGACAGATCCAGCCGGTCCCCCGAGTTGAGCATCGCCATGGCCAAGTCAGCCTGCTCGGCCTCTCCCATGCCCTTGAAATAGGTCGCCATTAAAAAGGCACTCATCTGATAGTCGGGGATCTCATCTTTGACGTATCCCGTGATCATCCAGTTGATTTCCTCTTTGGTCAATGTCTGCCCGTCGCGTTTCTTCGCAATCAGATCCACCATGCGCATCGCGATCCCTGCTTTCCTGTTGAGATAATTCTATTGTAGCAGACTAACAAATGCGCGTTGAAACCGATTACCGACCGGCCCATTATGTTACACTTCAGTTAGCTAAGGAGGGCGATCATGGACGAAAAAGTGCTGCACCATATCGGAAAAATCGAGCTGCATTGTCACCTGGACGGCTCACTGAGCCTGGAGATGATCCGCAAGCTGGCAAAGCTTAGCCGCGTGCCCGTGCCGGCAAGCGATTCGGCTCTGCGAAAACTGGTGACCGCCCCGCCAGAGAGCGAGAATTTGATGGACTACCTGAAAACGTTCGACTTCATCCGGCCGCTGTTGCAAACGCAAGAAGCGCTAGAAATGGCGGCGTACGAAGTGGTGGCCCAGGCAGCTGCTGAAAACGTCCGCTACATTGAGGTGCGTTTTGCCCCAGACCAGTCGACCGACCAAGGGCTGACTGTTGCTGAGGCGACGACCGCCGTGATTGCCGGCCTGCACCGCGGGATGAGTCAGTTCGATATCATCGCCCGCGCGTTGGTGTGTGGCATGCGCCAGCTGCCGGTCGGCACCAGTGAGCGCATGTTTGAGCAAACCGCGCCGCTGCTTTCCCACGGCCTAGTCGGCGGCGATTTTGCTGGCAACGAAGGCGCCTTTCCGCCAGTTGCGATCCAGCCCGCCATCAAGCGCGCCCAGCAGCTGGGCGTGCCGCTGACCTTGCACGCCGGTGAGTGCCATGAGCCAGCAAACATCGAAAAGGCCCTGCAATTGGGCATCAAACGAATCGGGCATGTCACGGCAATTTACGATCAGCCGGCCTTGATCCACCAGTTCGTGAACGCCGGAGCCACGGCCGAGCTTTGCCTGACCTCGAATCTGCAAACTAAGGCCGCACGCAGTCTTAAGGAGTTCCCCTACCGCGCGCTGCACGACGCTGGCGCCAAGATCACCATCAACACCGATAACCGCACCGTCTCCAACACCACGCTGACCCGCGAGTACTGGCTATTTATTCAAAACTTTGGCGTCACGATTGCCGATCTCTTGGCCTTTAACCACACTGCGGTCGACGCGTCATTTTGCACTGAAACGCAAAAAGCCGTGCTGCACGCGCGGCTGGAGAAGGATTATCGGCGATACCTATAACGCCACCAGCCATAAAAATGTGCCACCCTCAGAATGCTTGAGGGTGGCACATTTTGCGTCCTAAGTCCTTCGGTTAATGTGTCGGCTGCTGCCGCCGCGCGATGGCAGGCAGGATCAGGCCAAGCGCCAAGAACAGTAGCGGCGTGACGACGTTTAGGCCCATCTGAAACCACCAGGTGCCAGGATCCGCTTCAAACGAGATTTTTGGCATCATGCCCATCACGCAGGCAAAAGCGGTGAAAAAGAAGCACCAGCCGCCGATGACCATCCCCACCTTGGGATTCTTGACGAATTCGTAGTCTGATTTAAACCGGTCGAGATGCTTGTTCAATAGAATGTATGCCAGGAACACCCAAAGGTAGCGCAGCGGCATCACAACCGAATTCAGGTTGAGCAGCCAGTTGTAAAGCATGTTCATGTTGCCGATGCCCAAAGCCGGCACCACGATCAGCACGCTCACCAGCACCCCGGTCAGCCAGTAGCCCTTCACCGGCGTCCCGTTTTGGTTCAGCTTGCGCAACTCGCGCGGCACGAATTCGGGGTCGGCATCGCCCAGCAAGATTTTCAGCGGCGCGTCGATGGAAAAGGCCAGCGCCGAGATCTGGGCCATGGTTTGCGCCAAGGCGTATAGAATCACGAACAGGTTGCCAACATGGTAGTAACCGCCAAGCTTGGCAAAGGCCAGGTAGGCACCGTTAGCCATCAAGTCCTGGGGAATGTGGCGCGAGTTGAACAGCATCCCCATCCCAAAGCTCCCGAGAATCGCGCACAAGGCGACCATGCCGGCGAGCACCAGCATGCCCAGCGGGAACTCCTTGGCCGCGTGCTTGGTGCTGTTGACGTACGGCGAGATTTTTTCCGCGCCGCCGACGGCAAACACCAGCATGGACAGCGTGGTGAAGTAGTTTAGGTTGAAGTTTGGCAGGTACGTGCTCAGCCGGTCCATGTGCGGCGTCGCAATTGGCGTCCCCTTCACCATGAACGGCGCGGACACCGCGAGGATGATAAACAGCAGCGACATGATAAACATGGCCGTCCCGGCGACCGACCCGATGCGATTCAGCGTCGCCAGTCCGCGCGACGACAGCCACAAGAACGCCAGAAACAGCACGAGGCAGATCAACGACACCGTCATCGACGAAACCTCGTTGACGAATTTCCCGTTACCCTTAAACAGCCAACTTAAAGAAATCAGGATACCCTGCGGTTTTTGCGCCAGGTACGGCACATGCACCACCCAGTAGGTCCAGGCGGCGTAATACGCCAGCCGCTTGGTTGACGTCCGCTTGATCCAGCTGGACACGCCGCCGCTTTCGTTCTTGAACGCCGAGCCCAGCTGGCCGACAATCAGCGCATATGGTACAAAGTACAGCAGCATGATCAAAATCCATGAGGTGATCACTGACAGGCCTTGCTGGGCGTAGTTGTTGACCACGTTGCCGAGGCCCCAAACGGCGACAAATGCGATCAAGGCAACGTTGTACCAGCGCAGTTTTTTGCTTTCTTCCATGAGAATTCCCCCTACTTGTTGGTCAAAGACCAGACTCGTCTTTTCAGTGTACGAAAACCGAGTGGAGAATTCGGTGAATCAGCCCTCAAAATCTAATGAGAATGCGATGAAGCCGCAAAAAAGACCGCCTGAGTGCAGCGGTCTGTCAGTGTGCTTAGAAGTAATCATACAGCTGGGCTTGGCGAGTGATGAAGGCCGCCCCCACGCTGGTGATGGTGAACGGATCACCATCGATCAGGCCCAGGTTATAAGCGTCCTGAAGCGGCCGCACCCCGAAGGTTGCCTTGACCAGCTGCTGGATCGACAAGGCAATCTGCGGCTTGCCCGTCGCCTTTTCAAACGTCGCCTGGCCGTCGTCGAGCGCCAGGCGCCAGACCCCGGCATTTTCCGGAATGTAATCGTCTGTGATGCCGATCAAGACCGGCGCCAGGTCGGTCACCTGGTACGGATAGCGGCGCATGAAGTCCGCCACGTCGACGATTCGTGCCATCATATAGGCGTGCACCGAAGTGGTTAGCACACTGGGATCCGGCAGCAAGTCGTGCAGCGACTCCGGGTTGCCAGTAGTGTAAACAAACCGCTGGTACGCGGTGCGATGGCCGCCGATAAAGCGGGCCAGCGCCAGCAGCGTGTCCAAGTCATCGTGGAACTGCTCGATGATACGAAACGTGGCCGCCTCGCGCTGGTAGATCACGTAGCCGGTCGGCCGCTCCCCCAGCGTGGCCACGGCCACTTCGCGGTCCGGATAATGGTCGGCCAGGTTTTGCCACCACCAGTCCGCTCGCCGCAGCCCGCCGCGCGTCGCATCTGAACTGCGATCGTAAACCTCCCGCATAGCCGCGATCGCCGCGCGAAACGGCACGCGGTGCACGGTGACCTCATTGCTGCGCTGCGGCACCTTGGGAAACGCGGCGGCCGGCAGCACATGATCGACCTGGTCGAAGGCCCCTTCATAGCCGAACCGGCGATAAAACGTGCTGGCAAACGGCGCCAGGTAGGATAAGGTCTCGCCGGCAGCGCGCATGTCCTTGAAGGCTTCCTTCATGATGGCACTGATCCCGCCATTACCGGCGGTTTCGGGGTACGAGGCCACGTAGCCGATACCACTCATTTTGTACGTGGTTCCGGCAAAGTCGACTTCAAAATGCGTCCCCAAGACTCCGCTTTCCAGCGGCTCCCCGCTGCCCCAGGCCTGGGAATGCGCGTACAGGCTGGCAAAAGCGCGATCACGGCTTTCACTTTGCGGCAAATTAAAGGCGTAACGGGCCAGCGCGTAGTACGCGGCCTCATCTGAAGCGGTCAACCGAGCAACTGCGACCATAATTGTCCTCCCTAGAATCTTAGTGCCTTCAGTATACCGTATCACCGTCACCTTTTCTTATGTGTAAAAGCGCACAACCTTCACAATCTCGCTGAGAAAAGTGCACATCTCCCCGCTATCCTGAACTTATCGCATCAAGAAAGGGAGATCGTCATGGAACTGAATCAAACCCACGTTGTTGCCGCTCAGCTCGAAACCATCAAGTACCCGCAGATCATCGCCCGCACCGAGACCGGGAAGACGCTGACGGTTGAGACCAACGAAAAACAGCGCGACGACCCCGCATTTTGGCAGGCCATCAGCGCTATTCTCAAAGCTCGTTTGTGGGTCCCAGTGTCGACGCGCCTGCATCAACTGATGGATTCCGACTGGTTGATGCCCGATCCCGCCTGAAGGCTACTTGGCTTCCTGCCACTGCCGGAAGCGCGCAGCCGCGACAATCAGCGTCACAGCGGCATCCTTGGACAGCGCAGCGGTCACGGTTTCCAAGTGACCAGAGGTGGCCACAGCGCCGATGACCTCAAGGCCGAACTTCACAATGTTCAGGTCCTTTTTGGCCTGGTAGCCGTCTTCAAACACCGGCTCATGGTTGTAGGTGAAATTCAGCTCATCCTTGGTGATGGAACCATCGACGTGGTTGACCATGATCCGGTCTTCCACCTGCGACAGCGGCTGGTCGTCGGCCATTAGGTTCAGCTTGTGATCGGATTCTTCCCGGTCAAACGTGCCCTGCTTCATCGGCAAGTATGCCGCGGCCGGCTGGGCCAGTACCTTGAGGTAGTCCACGGCGGCCAACACTTTGTCCGTGGGCATCAACTCTGCCTTATCGAGCAGTTGATCGTTATTGGCCTCCAGCCAGTCCGCCAGTTCACTGATTCCAAATTGATCCATTATGACCTCCACGTGTTTGTGCCGATAATTTCCGGCAGAGTCAAAACATCAAAAACATTGTACCATGGTCAAAGCTTCAGCCCAAGGTTAGGTGACTTGCCACCCCTGCTATAATAGAACTAAGGAGGGATGATTATGCCTGACATCAAAAAACGGCCACTGCCGGTGTTTGATGCGGAAGGCCGGCCCTTGCGTCTAAAGCCCCGGATCACGTACAAACTGCGCGTGAAAAATGGCTACATCTTGGCGCTGACATCCAACCAGCATCAAACCCGCTTACCGAATCTCGTCAAATTACATGAACACAGTCCCCACACCAAATAAGGGGTGATGATCACGCGGCCTGGCTGCGTGATCTTTTTATTAACTCATCTCGTCAGGCCGGCGTGCGCCGCGTCTTCGCGGTTTTGGGCGCTTTGGGACCAGTGGCCGCCATCAAAAATACTGTCCCAATGATCACCGCGGTGCCAAGCAGCTCGGCGGGCCCCAGGTGCAGGTGTAAAAACAGGACCGAGGTGATTGTAGCGCCAATCGGCTCAAAGGCGTCCAGCAGCCCGGCCGCCGTCGCCGAAATGTAGCGCAGGCTGGCCAAGTACGACAGGTAGGCAATCAGCGTGCCGAAAATCACGACGAATCCGAACGCGCCCCAGCCCAGCGAGTTGAGGTGCGGCACGCCGACCCACAGCGGCCGATACACGGTCATGAGCAGCCCGCCGATCAGCTGCGCCCAACCAACCACGACCAGCGGGGAGTAATGCGCAAGCAGTCCCGCCGGCAGCAGTGTGTACAGTGCGGCGGCCAGTGCCGCGCCCAGCCCCCAAAGAAGCGCGCTGGGCGAAATTGCCAGCGTCGTCAGATGCCCTTTGGTGACCACCAGCAGCGTGCCAAACATCGCCAGGGCGATCACCAGCACATCGATCCGCCGCGGCAGCTGGCGCGTTTGAACCGCCAAGATCAGCAAAATCACCACTGGCGACAGGTACTGCAGCGTCGTCGCGGTCGGGGCGTTAGCGACCTCCACGGCCTTAAAGTAAATGAATTGCATCGTGATCATCCCAAACAGGATAAAAATCGTCATTTGCCAGGCGTCATGTTTATTGTGCCACGGGGCAAAAATTTGCTTGCCCTCACGCATCCAGGCAAATGCCATCGTCAAAATACCGGCGATCAGCATCTTGGCCGAAATCAGCCAGGCCACGTCGGTTCCCTGTTGAAAAAGCACTTCACTGGCCGGCCCCGACACGCCCCACAGGCACGAGCCGAAAATCGCCAGTCCTAACCCAAGTAACCGTTTATTGTGCATGATTGTCCTACCAGCAATAAATTTTTTCAGTCAGGCCAAATGGTCATCGATCACGCCAGCCCCTTGCAGGAAGCTGTATGCCGAAGTCGGCCCAATCATGGTGATGCCGCGCTTTTTCATGTCCTTGGCGACCGCGGTCGACAGGTCCGTGTACGCCGGCACGTCGGCCCAGCGGCGCGGCTTGTTAACCAGCTGCTCACCCGCGGTAAAATGCCACACGTACGCCGCAAAACTGCCGAAGGCTTGCTGGATCTGTTGAACCGCGCGGGCATTGTGCGGAATCGACGCGAGCTTACGCCGATTGCGGATGAGCCGCGCGTCTGCCATGAGCGGCTCAATGTCCGCATCTGTCATGCGCGCAACAGCGTCAATCTCAAAATCGTGAAACACCTCGTTGAACGCGGCCCGCTTGTTCAGCACCAGCTCCCAGTTCAGTCCGATTTGCAGACTTTCCAGGCTCAGCAGCTCGAACAGCTGGCGATCATCATGCTTGGGCACGCCCCATTCATGATCGTGATAGTCTTTTAACACCGGGCTTTTGGCCCACCAAACTGATTCTTCCATCTTAGCACCTCCGCGGATAGATTACGCCGCCAAAGTTCAGTTTTCTTGCCCCCTACTTTAAAAAGGACGCGGCCTGTCGTCAAGGCAGCGGCTTGTGCTCTTTGGCACGAAAAAAGAGCCCGCCGCAGCGAGCCCTTGCAAAAACTTTAAGCTTCAGTTTTGACGATCAGTACATCGCACGGCGCGGTGCGGTTGACGTACTCGGTGACCGAGCCGACCAGCACACGCTCGACCGCATTGAGCCCGGTGGCCCCGATCATGATCAGGTCCGTCTTGTGGTCGTGCGGAAAGTCGGTCGCGATGACATTCTTCGGGTTGCCGAAGCGCACGTGAATCGCGACGTCGGTCAAACCAGCCTGTTCAGCGCGGGTCTGCAAGCCATCCAAATACTTCTCGGCATCTTGGGTCAGCTGGTAAATCGCATCGCCAGAGATCATGCCGCCATAGCCACCAATAAATTGCTTTGTATCCAGGACGTTCAAGATGTCCAGGTGGGCGTGGTTGGTCTGTGCGACCTTGACCGCCTTGCTGAATGCCAGCTCAGCCTCATCGGAGCCATCAACTGGAACCAGTATCGTGGTATATTCTTGATCCATGTGATCACACCCTCTCTTTTCTCAAGCGTAAATCATCAGCCGGCCAAAAACAAGCAGAAGCATCATGATCGGGCCGCTCCGTCGCAGCCCGAATAAGCTTTTTTGGGAATAAAAAAACGTCTAACGCGGCAGTTCAGATTTTCAAAGGGTTTCTATTGAATGTTGACAATAAAAATATCGATAAAATTGCCCACTAATAATTGCATTTACCAAGCAAAAAAGCTAAATTAAACGGTGAACCGATTTCAATTGGTTTAGTTATTCTAATTTATAGGAATGTGGTGAAAACATGACAGAAACAGTTGGCAGTGCCTTGCGTCAGATTCGCAAGGGCCGCGGCGAGTCCATCGTTGAAGTCGCTAAGGCCACGCACACCTCCCCGGCCAGCTTTACCAAGTGGGAAAACGATCAAACGATCCCCAGTGAACGCAGTATCCGCAAGCTTGCGGAATACTACAACACCGACCCGAACAACATTCTCGCGCTTGCCTACCCGGACAAGTATGCGACCGATCGGGATGCGATCGACCTTGATGAGTACAATGTGATCCGTGTTGAAGATCTGCTTGCAGACAACACGATCCTGACCTACAACGGCTCCCGCTTGCCGCAGGCCAAAAAAGACCTCGTGGCGTCCTTCACCGCTGGTTTAATTATCGGCAGTGCCGCAGAACAGGACTAGCTTCGGTGAAAGAGTCGCCTTTGAGGCGGCTTTTTTCTTTTGTCCGCCTCCGGTATACTGAAACCGAATCCACTGAGGAGGTATTATCGTGACACCCATTGTTCTTCCCATCCACCACGGTTTCAACTTTCGCGACCTGGGCGGCTATCGCACTAAGGCCGGGCAAACGGTGCAAGACCACCGGCTGCTTCGGTCAGGCCGGCTGAACGAGCTGTCCGCCGCCGATCTGCAGTACTTGGCCGATTACGGGCTGCAAACCGCAGTTGACTTCCGCTCACCGCAGGAACGCGCCGACGCCCCGGACCGGGTCCCGGCTGCGGCCCGGGACGTGTTTGACCCCGTGTTTCCCACCGATGAGACCAAAGTCACAGCCGATGCGGAACAAGAGCGGCACACGGAGCTCGCCAAGGACCCCTTGGCCGGCTTTCGCAGCATGGTCAGCACCTACGCCGACATCGTCGTCCAGCCCAGCGCAAAAAAGGCGTACCGCCAGTTTTTCGACGTGCTGCTGGCCGCGGATGATGACGGGGCGACGTTGTTTCACTGCAGTGCCGGTAAGGACCGCACTGGCATGGGCGCGGTGTACCTGCTGACGGCGCTGGGCGTTGATCCGATCACCATTCGCCAGGACTACCTGGCCTCAAACCTCTACCTGGTAGCAGAAGGCCAGCGCATGGTCGACGAAGTGATCGAGGCCGGCGGCTCGCCGGCCCTTCAGGCCTCCTACCGGTCGCTGGGCGGCGTGGCCAACGAGTATCTGGACTCGGCGCTTTACACCATTGACCGCGAGTACGGGAACCTGCCCAATTACCTCAAAACTGAACTGCAACTCAGCGATGCGCAGCGGCGCGATTTACGCGCGCTTTACCTCAAGTGATGGACAAACCCGCTCAAGCGCATCTGCGTTATAATAAAGTCAAAGCGGAAAGGAGTGTGCGCTTATGAAACTATACCAAGGATTGACCCAGGTGCAGGTGAACGACTCACTGGTTGACGATGCGCCGAACTTCACCATTCAAACGGAGCTCGACAAGCCGCTCAACTTTGCGCCGACGACGCTTTTCCACTACATTGACAGCGTGCTGAAGCCAGGCAGCCGGCACGACCAGAACAATCTGCGCTTCGTCACCGACCCCGCCTTCATCGGCGAAAACTTCGATTACAGTAGTATTCCGGAAACCAAGGCCTACAAGGACTTCGAAGATAAGATGAACTTTGCGCGCAACATGGTGCAGGACCTCAACCGCCACGTTGCCGTCAACATTGACACTAAGAAGAACGAATTCCAGCTCGTCTTTGTGGATTAACCAAACGCAAACGACCCGGTTCAGGCATGAACACCTGAACCGGGTCGTTTTTTCGACTGCAGATTAAATGGCGGCAATCACGTCGCGGTACGGCAAGGTGCCCACAAACTGCTGGTAGGCCGCTTCCTCACCGGTGTCGGCGATTTGCGCACCGGTAAATTGACCTTCGTGCAGCTGGGCTTCTGGCACGTCGATCAAGTGCGTCGTCGT
This sequence comes from Lacticaseibacillus sp. 53-4, assembly GCF_016861805.1. Lineage (NCBI taxonomy): Bacteria > Bacillati > Bacillota > Bacilli > Lactobacillales > Lactobacillaceae > Lacticaseibacillus > Lacticaseibacillus sp. 53-4. The sequence continues at coordinate 84,827 of NZ_BOLT01000005.1, read as the reverse complement.
GGCGTTGCCGATCAGCTCGATCCAGTAGTCACCGCCGCTGCCGTGCACGTTGGTTTGAACCACGCCGCCCGGGTTGTAAACCGTGTTGAGCTGGTCCAGCGCTGCGGCTTCGGGATGCGTCAGCACAAACGCCAGGCTCGTGGCCGCCATCCCCGTGCCGCACGCGTTGGTGAAGCCGACGCCCCGCTCGTAAGTGCGGGCAAACAGCGTGTGGGGTCCTTCAATGGCGGCAAACGTCACGTTGACGCCTTCTGGGAAGTACGGGTTGGCCGCGTTGAGCTTGCGGCCCAGTGCGCCGATTTTCTCGCCGTTCAGCTCGGCCTCCGAAACAAAGGCGATCAGATGCGGGTTCGGGACTGCGACCGCCGTGAAACGCAGCGCCGGGTCCAGCGCCGGCAGCACCTGATCGACGATCTTCGCCGTGTCCAGCGCCGCAAACGGCAAGGCAGCAGCATCAAAGCTGACCGGTGAGATCTCAACCGAATAGCCTGGCACGCCGGCGGCAAAATCGGCCACGTGACGCACGCGCAGTGGCGCCTCCTCAGTTTGGACGGTGAACTGCTGTTGCCCGGTTTTCTCGCTCAGGTAGCGGGCCACCGTGCGCAGGCCGTTGCCGCACATCTTGGCCAGACTGCCATCCGCGTTAATGACGGTCATGCGGCCCACAGCGCCTGGCGCGTCGTCGACGATCAGCATGCCGTCGGCCCCGCCGAGCAGCCCACTGTCCCGGCTGCTGAGCCGTTTGGTCAGCGCCACCAGCTCCTGATGAGACAATTTGTGATCAAGCGTGGTTTGATCCATGAGAAAAAAAGTGTTCTCCGAGCCGTGCACGCGTCTTAATTCAGCCATCCAAAAGCCTCCCAGTAAATAGTGGCTAAATTGTAGCACAAGCGGCCGCCCCTCGCCATCGATGATTGACCGGCCGGCCGGCAAAGGCTAGACTTTGCTTAAACTCACCTCGGGAGGCATTACCATGAAGATTGAAACCAATGCGGCAGGCCACTTAACCATCGGCGGCTGTGATGCGCTGACGCTGGCGCAGCAGTTCGGCACGCCGGCGTACGTGTATGACGTCGGGCAGATTCGGGCGCAGTTTCGCGCGTTTGCCAAGGTCTTTGAGGACCATGGCGCCAAATATGCGGTCAGCTACGCCAGCAAGGCCTTCGCGACGGTCGCCATGTACCAGGTCGCGGCCCAGGAAAACGCCCATGTCGACGTCGTGTCCGGCGGCGAGCTGTACACGGCCCAGGCCGCGCAGTTTCCGATGGCCCATGTCTCTTTTCACGGCAATAACAAAAGCGAAGCGGAACTGGCGCAGGCGCTTGACGCCCATGTCGGCACCATCATCGTGGATAATTTTCACGAGTTGGACCTGCTTGAGAGTCTGCTCAAGCAGCAGGCAGGCCGCGTTCAGAATATCCTGTTGCGGGTAACCCCGGGCATTTCCGCTCACACCCACGCGTATGATCAAACCGGCCAAACCGACAGCAAGTTCGGCTTTGATGTCGACTCCGGGCAGGCCAAGGCCGCAGCGACCCGCGCGCTGGCCAACCCGCAGCTGCACCTGTTGGGTATCCACGCCCACATCGGGAGCCAGATTTTTGAGGTCAAAGGCTTTGTGGCCGCGGCGCAGCGCCTGCTCGCCATCTTGACGGACTGGCACGACAGCCTGGCCTTCACCCCCACGGTGCTCAACCTCGGCGGCGGCTTTGGCATTGCCTATACCGATGCAGACGACCCGCTGCCAGCGGAAGCGTTTGTTGCCGCGATTCTCGATGCGATCGCAGCCGCTGACCTGCCGTTTGACCCCCCGGCCATTTGGATCGAACCCGGCCGCTCGATTGTCGGCCCTGCCGGCTACCAGCTCTACACCGTCGGCAGCCGCAAGGACGTGCCTGGGCTTGCCCCGTTTGTCGCCGTGGACGGTGGTATGGGCGACAACATTCGGCCCGCGCTGTACCAGGCCGACTACGAGGCGGTCGCGGCGGCCGACCCGCACGCGGCAAGCACCGAAACGGTCCGTCTGGTCGGCAAATACTGCGAGTCCGGCGATATTTTGATTGACCAAGCGAAGCTGCCGCACCTTGAAGCCGGCGCGGTGGTCGCGGTGCTCGCCACCGGCGCGTACGGCTACTCGATGGCGTCCAATTACAACCGCAACCCGCGCCCGGCGGTCGTCTTCGCCGAAAATGGCCAAGCCAAGCTGGTCGTGCGACGCGAAAGCTACGCCGACTTGACCCGCAATGACCTGAGCTATCTCTAGCGGCCGGTCTGGCGCCCAGGGGCCGGTTCTTCTATAATAATGGCGAAAGGTTGTGCAAAAATGGAACCCTATCCCACGATGAAACCAGCTGGCGGCGATTTGCCGACCAGCAGCAACCAGCCCCTGTGGCAGGTGTTGACACAAAAGGCACCAGACCTTTCCGGCAAGCGCGTTTTGGCCATTCATTCCGGCGACGGTGCCTTCTGCCGCGGCGCGATCAACGCCGGCGCGATCGCCGTGCTGGGCGTCGACCGTGACCGTTACGCCATCAGTGCCGCGCGCGACGTGGCCAGTTCGGATCGGTTGCGCTACCGCATCATGCCAGATCGCCGCTTCGACCTCTTGACCGGCCCTTACGACCTGGTCATTGGGCCGTTTGCCTACCCGGCTGAGGACCTGCGCCGAGGCACGCACCAGCTGGCTAAGCTGCTGCGGCCAAGCGGCGAAATGGTGCTGGCCGTCACCGGCGCCGCCGATGCCAGTCAGGTCAAGGCGAATCTGTCCAGTCTGATTGCCGTCAGCGAATGCTTTGCGCCGAGCCAGCAGCCCGCTGGCACCAAACTGTTCGTCGTGGTGGCGCACCGGGCGAAAATCACGCCGCCGGCGCCCAAACGGCGGCGTAATCGCGGCCAGTAAACCAACCAAAAAAGTTTCCTGCAAGCAGTCGCACGCAGGAAACTTTTTTAGTTTGAGCGCCCACTTAACGCATTCTCAAAGGTCTGCACCCGGCCGCCGTCGGGATCGTAAATCGCAAACACGATGACCGGAAACGCGCCGTTGAACTCTGGGCGCAGCAGCTGCTGGCGAAAAATCTGCGCGACCTGCTTCAGTGGATTGCCGAAGACACCACCGCCAAACGCGCCCAGGATCAGGTGATCGGCGCCGTGCTGCTTGAACGCGCGCAGCGTCTGACTGATTTTCAGGGTGATGTCAGGGCCGGTTGCCGCCTCGGTCAGTGCCGGGTACGCACTGCGGTTGGGCGCAGCGACAGTCGCGACGTCCACAAAATGGTCTGACAGCTCGCGGCCGGTTTCGTCAAACACCTGCCGCACCTCGGCCGAGTAAATCAGCGCGCTGCTGAACAGGCCGGAATTGGGATCGCGCCGATTGGGCTGATAGTAGGTCGCCTCAAACTGCCGCAGCGCCGGCAGCAAATAGGTGCACTTGGCGATGCTTTCCTCCTGGGCGCGGGCGCCATACTCCACCCCGCCGCCAGGGGTCGTTGGGCTGGCGAAGTTCATCACGCCGATGCGGCCGGGCAAGCGCGCCATAGTCTTGACGACATCCTCGTTGACGACGGTCCACTGCGCCGACGTATTGCCTATGGCCGGCGTCTGCGGCAAGCGGGCACTGATCAGCTGGCTGTGCGGCTTGCGCGGATCTTGCTGATAGGCGGCCAGACTGCGGCGCAGCATTTCGATTTGATCCATGATGAATCACTCCCCTCTTTTCCTAGCATAACTCACTGGTACGTGTATAATGCTACAATAGCTTCATAGAATACCAAGAAATGAGGAATCGAATCAATGGATAGTGGCCAAGTTGCCTCTAGTCTAGTTGTGTTAGTCATTACGTTCATTTTTGCCATCTTTTTTGTGGCGGCGGAGTTTGCCTTGGTGCAAAGCCGCCCCAGCGCGCTGGAGGACATGATCGATAAGGGCCAGGGCAACCGCAAGAAGCTTCAGCGGGCGCTGCGCATGGTCCAGCGGCTGAACGAATATTTGTCCACGACACAGGTGGGCACGTCGGTCTGCGGGATCATCTTGGGCTGGATCGGCGAAGATTTTGTCACCTTCCTGCTGATCGACGTGATGCAGATGACACACCTGCAGCTGCCCAACGGGAGTCTGCACGCCATCGGGGCCGTCCTTGGGGTCATCGTCTTGACCTACCTGGAAGTCGTCATCACCGAAATCGTGCCGAAAAACATCGCGATCGACATCCCAATCAAGGTGCTGATGGTCGTTGTCACCCCGCTGCACTATTTTCACAGCTTGTTCTACCCGTTCGTGTGGCTGCTGAACGTCAGCGCTAACGGCTTAGTGCGCCTGATGGGCATGCAGCCGGCCGACGAAAGCAACGAGGCCTTCAGCCAGGCCGAGATTTTGAATCTGTCCAAGGCCGCCATCGATAACGGCGACATGGAGCAAAACGATGTCACCTACATGCAGCGGGCCTTTGACCTCAACGACAAAACCGCCCATGACATCATGGTCGACCGCACCAGTCTGGTGGTCATCGACATCAACGCCACGGTCCACGAAGTCATTCGCGACTACCTGCAGGAAGGCTACTCGCGCTTCCCAGTCGTGGCTGACGGCGACAAGGACAAGGTGCTGGGCTATGTCTACATTTATGACCTGGTCAAGCAAGCCCAGGTCGACGATTCGGTCCATGTGTCCAAGCTCCTGCGGGCCATGGTCACGGTGCCTGAAGCCACGCCGATCAACTCGATTCTGCAGCAGATGATCAAAAAGCAGACGCCGATTGTCGTGGTCGTCGACGAATACGGCGGCACCAGCGGGATTGTCACTGACAAGGACATTTACGAGGAGCTGTTTGGGACCGTCAAGGACGAAATCGACGACGTGTCCGACGAGTACATTATTAAAACCGCCCAGCCGAACGTCTTCAAGGTCTCGGGGAAAACCACGCTGTACGACTTCGAGCGCTTCTTCCACGTCGACCTCAAGCAGTTCGAAAATGCCAACATCGTCACCATCGCCGGCTTTTTGATGGAAGATTACCCTGACCTCAAGCTCAACGATTCGGTGGTGCTCGACCGCTTCAACCTGACCGTGACGGATTACAGCCGCGGCTTTGCCAACTGGTTCAACGTCACGGTGGGTCCGGAGATTCCGAAGGCCATGGACGTGGACGGCGACGGCGAGGATGAAGAAGTGCCTGTCTAAATTTCAGAAAATAACCTAGGCCTGCTTGCAGGTCTATTTTTTTGCCTGCGCAGCGCAACGGCCCGCAGGCACAGGGCTGATTTAGGCCCCATCAAGCGGTGGCACTTACCAGAAATTAGTGATAGAATTATTATTTGCAATTTTAATTATCGAAGGGAATGAAAATTTCATGACACAGCCCACAGATGTCAACGGCAAGCCGTACAACCGCAACTTGCTCGTGGTCACAATGCTGATTGGGACGTTCACCACGTTCTTAACGCAAACCATCCTGACTACGGCCTTTCCGACGCTGATGAAGACTTTTCACATCAACGCTTCGGCGGTTCAGTGGCTGACCACGGGCTTCATGCTGGTGATGGGGATCATGATCCCGGTCTCAGCGTGGTTGCTCAGTAAATTTAACGTCAAATACCTTTACATGACCGCCATTTCGATCTTTTTCGTCGGGACGTTGATCTCGCGCTTTGCCATCAGCTTCCCCATGCTGCTGGCAGGGCGGCTGATTCAAGCGATGGGCGTCGGCATGTCCGCGCCGACCTTCCAGACCGTGATGTACTCGGTCTTCCCGCCCAACAAGCGGGGCTCGGCGATGGGCCTAGCCGGCATCGTCATCGGCCTGGCACCGGCGGTCGGGCCGACCCTGTCTGGCTGGATCCTGCTTAACCACTCGTGGCGCTCGCTGTTTTCCGTCATTCTGCCGATCGCCGCGCTGGTGCTCATCCTATCCTCGTATTCGATGCGCAAGGTGCTGACCACGACGAATCCCAAGATCGACGTGCTGTCCGTCGTTGAGTCCACCATCGGGTTTGGCTCGCTGCTGTACGGCTTCTCCAGCGTCGGCGATGCCGGCTGGGGCTCGCCGATCGTCATCGGCAGCTTAGTCCTCGGCATTGTGGTCGTGGCGGCCTTTGTTTACCGCCAGCTGCACCTGGACAAACCGCTGCTCGAGCTGCGCGGGTTCACCAGCAAAACCTACACCCTGTCCGTGATCCTGACGGCCGTCGCCTTCATGTCGATGGTCGGCGTGGAAATGGTCCTGCCGATGTACATCCAGACGATTCGCGGCCAAAGCGCCTTCCACTCCGGGCTGATCCTCCTGCCTGGGGCCATCATGATGGGGATCATGTCGCCGATCACCGGCCGGATTTTTGACCGGATGGGCGCCAAGCGGCTGGCCACGACCGGCCTGTTCCTGCTTTTGGTCGGGACGTTCCCGCTGATCACCCTGACCCCTGACACGCCGATCCTGTTTGTGACGGTGCTGTACACGGTCCGGATGTTCGGTATTACCATGGTCACCATGCCTGTCACCACCAGCGGCATGAACGCCCTACCGGACAACCTCATTAATCACGGCACCGCCGTCAACAACACCGTCCGCCAAATCGCCGCGTCAATTGGCACCGCAATTCTGGTTTCTGTGCTGGCCTCGGTCACTAAGGGCCAGACGCCAGCCGCCGGCTTAGCCAAAAGCAACCCAATTGCCTTTGCGCGCCAGATGCAAACCGCGACCGTGGCCGGCTACCGCGCCGCCTTCGTGGTGTCGCTGATTTTTGCCGCCATCGGGTTTCTGCTTAGCTTGCGCCTAACCAACGATACGATTGATCAAGGAGGCGACCGCTCATGATTCTCGTTATCTTAGTGATAGCCGCGTTTGCGCTGTTTCTCGTCGCCGTGCTGGGGCAAAAATCCCTGCGCCGCCGGGTCTGGATTGCGGTGCTCGGCGTCTTGCTGATTGCCAGCGTCGGCGCCATTGCGGCCAACGACGCCTCGCGCTTCGGCATGACCACCAAGGTGCTCACTCAAACCACTGAAATTGTTGGTGCGGCTGATCACACGATCATGACCGCCCCGATTGGCACCGCCAAGCAAAACCTCGCGGTGGTCTATCGCAAAAATCTGCTCAGCAAAAAAGTTGCCGTGGCAAAGCCCGGCATCAATACTGACGTGAAGCTGCACCGCACCAACTCTCAGCAAGCGCATGTGACCATCAAGCGCACCGAGCTGCGCTACAAGGACACCTTTGCTGCCTTCCTCTTCGCCGGCTCCGGCCAAAATGGCCAGGTGCTGAACACCACCTACGACTTCGCCATTCCGCAATCCTGGCGCGTCAGCGAGCGCAAGTAAATCTAGCGAAAAAGCTCAACCTCAGCGGGTTGAGCTTTTTTGTCAGGTTAATTCCTATGTTCACCCGTCACACGTCTGCGGCGGTGGGCGTTTTCTCCCACCTGAAGGTCCGCTGAGCCAGGCGCAGCACGCCATCGCACTGCTCGGCCACGCTGGGCTCATGGGTGACAATGATCACGCACTTGCCCTGCTCATGGGCGATTTGGTTGAACAAGGCAATCACCTCATCCGTGTTGGCCTCGTCCAAGTTGCCAGTGGGCTCATCGGCGACCACCAGCGGCGCATCGCAAACCATCGTGCGGGCGATGGCCACGCGCTGCTGCTGACCGCCCGAGAGGCGCTGGACATTCTGGCTCATCTGTTCATCCGTGAGGCCCAGCCTGCGCAGCATGTCCCGCGCAAATTTCTGATCACCGCGGCGTTTGGACTTCGTGATGGCCATCGCGGTCATCAGATTCTCCAGCGCCGACATGTAGGTGAAGAGATTGAACGCTTGAAACACGACACTGACCTGCCGCCTGCGATAAGTGCCCAGACCCATTTTGGCAATGTCCTGACCGGCAATCTTGATCTTCCCGGCCTTGGGTGCGTCCAGTCCCGCCAGCAGCGACACCATGGTGGTTTTGCCAGTGCCAGACTGCCCGACAATGGCGTAAGAGCGCCCGGGCTCAAACCGCAGGTCGACGTCCTTGAACAAGTAGTCCGATGCGGTCGTATACCAGTAAGTCATCTTCTCAGTTTCTAACATCGTTGACCCTCCAGTCTATTGGATCAGAATCATCTTGGGCTGAAGCCGTAAGATGCCCGCAGCCGCAGCCAGAATCGCCAATAAAATGATGGCAAGCCCTAGCCCGAACAGCAGCGCGACGTCTTTGGCCGTCACCTTGACCGCCAGTTTGGTCTGCTTTTGCTGCGTGGCCGCACCAGTCCGTGCACTCCCAAGCATTTGGCCGCTAGGACCGCCAGCTGGTGCTTGCCCACTCGGCGCGCCGCCCTTGCCGCCGAGCATTTGGCTCGCGGTTTGGCCGGTGCTGGTGCTCGAGGCGCTGGCCGTCACTTGGGCGGCCAACTTGTTACCAACGAACGCGCCGCCAGCGGCCGCAATGCCAACGCCGACCAGGAGCACGACAAACAGTTCAACGAAGAACTGGGCAATGATCTTAAAGCGACTTTCGCCCATCGCCATTAAAATCCCAATCTCGTAACGGCGCTCGCGAATCATCAAAATCACGATCAAGGCCAGGATGATGGTCCCGGCGATCGCGACGAGCCACAAGACCTTGTCCGCAAAACTCGTCACGCTGCTCATTGAGGATTTGACCATCTGATAGTTCTGGTCATCCAGGCTCAAACTGTACTTGCTGGAGACCAGCTTGCTCGCCTGCTTCTTGACTGCGGCGACCTGACTCGGGGCGCTGACAGTGAAGACCACCGAATCCGCCGTGCCTTGGTACTTACTGCCTTTAAGCGTATTGGCCAGCGTGTAACTCGTAAAGATGGTGTTGGCCGGGTCGCTGGCGCCGGGACCCATGCCCGCCGTGGCGGTACTCTTCGCCTTATAGATGCCGACGATTTTCAGGCTATGCGTCTTCTTGGTTCCACTCGTCGCCTTGACCGTGATTGCGTCGCCGACCTTAAGGCTGTTTTGCGTGGCGAGCTCACTTTCGATCACCACGTGATTGGTGCCAATGTCGCTGGTCTTCAGGCCCCGCCCTTGCGTAATCTTATCCGTCCCATCGGCAAAACTGCTGCTACTGCTGGTGCTCGACACCCCAGAGATGCTGATGTCACCGGTGCTGGCCGCCATGCCGCCCGGCCCCTGGCTGCTGGAAGAAGTGGTGCTGATAGCGTCAAAGCTTTTGGCGTTGGCCGCTGCCGACACGGCGATGCTGTAACCGGAAACGTTGTTCAGTTTCGCAATCTGCTTAGCCGTACTCAGCTTGACCGGGGTCAGCGTCAGGCTGGGCCGCTTCCCTGGCTGACCGCTGGGAGCGCTGCTGCTGCGCATTTTTTTGAAAGCCGCCTGCCGGTTGGCGGTCAGGGTGATGGTGGCCCCGACGCTGGCTTTGGCGTTCGCAACGGCTTGACCCGCCGCCGATTTGATCAACAGGCCTGCCATAACGAAGAGCATGATGGCGCCGGTCACCAAAATCAGCAACAGGCTGCGGCTCTTTCTGGCAATCAGGTTAAGCCACGCACGTTTAATAAAGTTCATGGTCGATGCTCCAATCTGAATGATTTCGTCTTCACGACAGAGATTAGATTATCGGCCAATTAGGTTTAAATTATGAATTTTTCGCAGTGATTCCCCATGGTAAAAAATGACTTTTTAACAGTCAAGAAAACCCCTCCGTTGCGGCGAAGGGGTGACACCATTATTCAAAAAAGCGCCAACTGGTTTCCAGGTCGTACGGCTCGCCCGGCATCAGCGTGATGCTGGACCAGTCAAGGCCGCTTGGCGGGGCGATCTGCGCCTCAAGCGCGACCCCACTGTGCGCCCCAATGTTGTGCGGGACGCCGGTGTGGTCAAAGTGGTTGGCGGTGTACATGACAATTGCCGGCGCCGTGGTGGTCAAGGCCATTTTGCGGCCAGACTTACCGGTCAGCAGCACGGCCTGCGCCTTTTTAATCAAAAACGGGTGGTCGAAGCCCTGGCCAGCCAGGACTTGCGGCATCCGGTCGCCGAGCTTGGCGCCGCTGCGGAAATCAAACGGCGTGCCGGCCACGCTCGCCCAGCCGCCGCTTGGCAGGTGGTGCTCATCGAGCGGCGCGTAGTAATCGGCCGCAAGGGTCACGGTGGTGTCGGCAATGCCGGCTTCCAGCCCATCCGGCGCGAAGTAAACATGATTCGTCGGGTTGTACAGCGTCTCCTCGTCGGTCACGGCATGCAGCGCATAGGTCAGCGTATTGCTCGCGTGCAGCGTGTAGGTCACGGTCGTTTTGACGCTACCCGGGAAGCGGTTGTGGCCGGCCGGATCGACGAAGGTGAAGGTCACCTGATCTTCCGTGTCGCCTTCCCGGTAAGTGGCGGTAAACACCTGCGTGTCCGAGCCTTCCGGGCCGCCGTGAATCGCGTTATCGCCTTCACCAGGCAGCAGCGTCACGTCGCGGCCTTCGCGGTGCCAGACATGACCCGGCAGCCGACCGACCACGCGGCCGACCGTGCCGCCTAAAAAGTTGCGTTCCTTGGCGTAGTCGGCAACGCTCGGCAGCGTCAGGATCTGATCCAGCGGGCCGCGGGCGGTCGGCACGACCACGCGGGCCAAGGTCGCGCCGTAATTGAGCAGGTGCACGGCCATCCCCGCCTGATTGGTCAGCGTGAACTCGTACAAGGGCTCGCCGCGCAAGGTGCCATACTTTTGCAGCTTAATGGTCATGAGATTCCTCCTTAAAGGCTAGCGATGAACCGACCAAACGCGGCGCGCCCGTTGTCATCGCGCTTGAACACGCCGGCGTCTTCGAGCACGCGGGCGAACACGTGGCCCACCGCATCGTTCAGCTGGGCATCGGCGTTGGCCAGCGTCCAGGTCTCCTGCTGCTTGAGCTGATCCGCCCACGGCTTATGACTGGCCGCAATCTGGTTGGGCTGCCCCAGCAGGTACTTTTTCACTTCAACCAACTCGGTTTTGAGCCGCGCCGGCAAAATGGCCAGACCCATGACTTCGATCAGGCCAATATTTTCGCGTTTGATGTGCTGCACGTCCTGGTGTGGGTGGTAAATGCCGTCGGGAAATGCGGCAGAGGTCTGATTGTCGCGCAGCACCAGATCCAACCGGAACGTCTCACCATCGCGAGTGGCTATCGGCGTCACGGTGTGGTGGCGCACCCCATCGGTGTGCGCCCGCACATCAACTGATTCATCGGTGTATTCGGCCCAGGCTGCGCGCACGTGCTCAGCCGCTTCGACCAGCGCCTCTTTGTCGGCCGACTCGAGGCGAATCACGCTCATCGGCCACTTCACGATCCCGGCGGAAACGCTCGGCCACTGCGCCAGCTTAAACGCCTTCTCGACTTCAGCCTTGTTCATCGCAAAGACGTGTTTGCCGCCTTGGTAGTGTTCGTGCGCCAGCATCGAGCCGCCGACGATCGGCAGGTCGGCGTTGCTGCCGACAAAATAATCCGGGAACAGCGTCAATATCTCGAGCAGATTCGTGAACGTGGTACGGGTGATTTTCATCGGTTCGTGGACGCTGTCCAGGAAGATCGCGTGCTCGCCAAAATACGCGTACGGCGAATACTGGAAGCCCCAGGTGCGGCCGCCCAGGCTGAAGCGGATGATGCGATGGTTGCCGCGCGCCGGATAGTCGCTGCGGCCGGCGTACCCCTCGTTTTCCATGCAGAGCTGGCAGGCCGGATACGTCGCATCAGCGCTGGCATGCGCGGCCGCGGCAATGTCCTTGGGATCTTTTTCCGGCTTAGACAAGTTGATGGTGATCTCCAGGTCGCCGTAGTCGGTCTTGGTGGTGAAGCCAATATTCTTGGCAATCGCGCGAGTCTGAATGTAGTTGTTCGCCCGGGACAACCCGTAGAACCAGTCTGTCGCCGCTTTCGGCGAGGCCTGGTACTTCTGCCAAAAGACGGCATTGGCCTGACTCGGGGTCGGCGTGGCCAAAGCCATCAGCTCGGCCTCAAGGATCTGCCGGGCGCTCAGGCGGTCTTCAATCTTGCCGTTTTGCACCGCGGCGTCAACCAGCTGATCCAGGTTGGCCAGCGGCGCCGCCTGTTCAGGTAGGTCTCGTGCGGCATCCCCGACCAGGTTCAGGATGCGATTCACTAAATAGCCCCGATCCATTTCCGAATACCCAGTGTTCAGCTCCAGAATGTAATCGACTTGCCGCTCGACTGCTGTCATGCCCGGTCACCGTAACCTTTCGGGTGACTTTCGTGCCAGTTCCAGGCGGTTTCGATGACCTTCTCCACGTCGTCGTACTTTGGCTGCCAGCCCAAAATCTCGCGAGCCTTGTCCGAAGCGGCGATCAGTGTGCTCGGGTCGCCGGCGCGGCGTGGCCCAATTTTGGCCGGAATCTCCTTGCCGGTGACCTTGCGGGCCGCGTTCAGGATTTCCAGGTTCGAGAAACCAGTCGCGGAGCCCAGGTTGAAGGCGTTGGAGTCGTGGCCTTCACGCAGATACTTGAGCGCGAGAATGTGCGCATCAGCCAAGTCGACCACGTGGACGTAATCGCGGACGTTGGTGCCATCCTTGGTCGGGTAATCGTCGCCGAAGATCTGCAGCCCGGTGCGCGTTCCCGCGGCGACCTGCAAAATGATCGGGATCAGGTGAGTCTCCGGGTGGTGGTCCTCACCGATGCTGCCATCCGGCATCGCACCGGCGACGTTGAAGTAGCGCAGCGCGACGAACTTGATGCCGTACGCGACGTCGCTCCAGTGCATGATTTTTTCCATGGCCAGCTTGGACTCGCCATACGGGTTGGTTGGCACCTGCGGGTCGGTTTCCTTGATCGGAATCGACTTGGGCTCGCCGTACGTGGCGGCGGTCGAAGAAAAGACGATCTTGTTGATGCCGAATTGGTGCATAGCTTCCAGCAGCGTGATCAGGCCACCCGTGTTGTTATCGAAGTACTTGAGCGGATCCTTCATCGATTCCGGCACGATGGAAAACGCCGCAAAGTGAATGATTCCCTCGATTTTTTCCTGCGAAAACACGCTGCTCAGGAACTTGTAGTCGCGAATGTCGCCTTGGTAGAAGCGTGCCTTCGGGTCCACGGCCTGACGGTGGCCCGTAATCAAGTTGTCCAGCACTACGACGTCCTCGCCGGCCTTGACCAGCTGTGCCACGGTGTGCGAGCCGATATAACCGGCCCCACCTAAAACTGCAATTGTCATCAACAAAACTTCCTTTCTGATATCCGCACTGTGTGAACCTGAAAACTAGTCGAGCCGCTTTGGCCCATCGGCAATCTCTGCGACGTAAAACGATGGTGCATAGCCGATGGTTTCTTCATATTTGGCGCCGACTGCGGCCTTGACCGCCTCGACGTGGTCCTTGGCCACCAGCGCGATTGCGCATCCGCCAAAACCGGCGCCGGTCATGCGGGCCCCCAAGACGCCGGGCTGCTTGACCGCTTCTTTAACCAGCGTATCGAGCTCTGGGCCAGTCACTTCATAATCATACGCCAAGCTGACACCGGAAGCGGAAACCAGGTGGCCAAAGCCGACCAGGTCGCCGGCCTTGAGCTGGGCCGCGGCCTTGATGGTGCGCTGGTTTTCAAACACGGCGTGACGGGCGCGGCGGATCAGCGTGCCGTCGTAAATCAGATAGCTGGCCTGGTCGAACTGATCCTCGTTCAAATCGCCGAGCGTCTTGATATCCAGCTTGGTTTGCAAGCGGCGCAGCGCCTCTTCGCATTCGCTGCGGCGCTCGTTGTACTTGGAGTCCGCTAGCTCGCGGCGCTTGTTGGTGTTCATGATCAGAATCACGTTGTCTTGCAGATCCAGCGGCACGGATTCGTACTCCAGCGTGTTCGTGTCCAGCAGGGTCGCGTGGTTGGCCTTGCCCATGCCGATCGCGAACTGGTCCATGATGCCAGAGTTGACGCCGATGTAACCATTTTCGACTTTCTGGCCCAGCTTGATCAGATCCAGCATGGACTCCTTCAGGCCGTACTGGTCCTTGAGAATCGTCCCGGCGAGCAGCTCCAAAGAAGCCGAACTCGACAGGCCGGCGCCGTTTGGCAGATTGCCGAAGATGTAGACGTCCAGGCCTTGGGTGAAGGCAGGATAGTCCTTTTGCAACAGCTGGGCCATGCCCTTGAAGTAGTCGGTCCACTTTTTGTCTGCAGGCGTGGCCAGGTCGCTCAGCGGCACCTCAACGATCCCCACCTCGTCAAAGTTGCCCGAGTACAGCCGCAGCGCCTTCGCGTCGTTTGGGGCGACCGCCGCGTACGTCCCCAGGCTGATCGCGCAAGGGAAAACATGGCCGCCGTTGTAGTCAGTGTGCTCGCCGATCAAGTTGATCCGGCCGGGCGCAAAGTACGCCGCTGCAGCCGGCTCGCCGAACACTGCCGCAAATTTTGCCTTCAATTCCTCTACATTCATCGTTGTTTCCTCCTTAAAGTTAATTAACTAATTAATTGGTGCTGCCCCGCAGGATCAGTTCGCTTTCCGGCGTGATGCGCAGCGGGAACGCCAAGGTTCCATCGAGCTTGGCCTGCAGCAGCTGCACCGCCGCGGCGCCGAGCTCTTGGCTGCGCACACGCACCGACGTCAGCGCCGGGCTGACGAACCGGCCCATGTTCAGGTCGTTGAAGCCGTACACGGCAACCTGCTCGGGCACCTTGATGCCGCGCTCCTGCAAGGCCTTGAGCGCGCCAATGCCCATTTCGTCGTTGGCGGAAAAAATAGCGTCAAAGTCGCACGCTTTTGGCTGATCCAAAAACTGCGCCATGACCTTGTACGCGTCGTTCATGGTGAAATCTGAGGTCAGCGTGGTCGCAAGGCTCAGCCCCGCCTCTGCCGCCAGTTGCGGGAAGAAGCGGGTGCGCGGGTCCGCCAAGGCAAAGCCGTCGCTGGCGTGTTCCTGGCCTGCCAAAAACAGCGGGTGCTTGACCCCGGTTTGCTTCATGTGGGCGACCACCTGCGCCACGCCCCCTTCAAAATCTGGGACGACGCAGGACAGCTGCCGCGAAAGCACGTCCTGGTCGATGACAATCAGCGGCTGGTCGCGCGAGGTGAGCTTGGCCAGCTGACTGGGGCTAAACTTGCCAAGGGCCAATACGCCATCATACCGGGCCAAGGACGGCATCGTGTCGCCTGGGAAAAAGCGCACGACCCCGAGATCGACGGCGCTAAGCTCCTGCTCCACGGCCTGGCGAATCGTGCTGTAGTAATCGGTACTCATGCCCTTGGCGTCTGGGTACCACTGATACAGCACGACCGTCCCGCTATTCTTATGGCGGACCGTGGGCCGCGCATAGCCCAACGTGGCCGCGGCCTTCAGGACATTTTGCCGGGTCTGATCCGTGACGGAAAAGCTCTCGTCGCGGTTCAGCACGCGACTGGCAGTCGTAATCGATACTTGGGCGGCTGCGGCCACATCTTTAAGTGTTGCCATGCACACGCCTCCTCTCTTTCTCCAATTTTACTGAATACCGGTAAAAAGTAAAGCGCATTCAGCGTTTTCGTAGATATTTCTAGGTGGTTCAAAAAATATTCCTAGTCGGCGGTCACGAATATGATGGCTGTCATATCAGCATTCCAATGAGATTCGTTTAAATCCGGAAGCGGCTAAAACATTTACTAAAACACACGCAAAACTTTTTAGCGTAATCCGTTGGTGGGTTCAAATCAGGGCCATCGCGGCGGTGGCTGGTTCGCCTCATTTTCAGAAAACAATTGACTTTGGCCCGGGTGAGCGTGTAATATAACCAGACGTTGGGCTTCGGCCCCAGAACAGAACAAATCGCAGCGCCATTCCGCCTATTATGGTGCTGCCAAGTCCCCATGGCCTTCGCTGTGGGGATTTTTTTGTCGGTTTGGTAAGGGCAATCTAATTGGTAAGGAGTTTTTATTTTATGGAAATGTCAGAAAGTTTGCCAAAAGCGCGTGTGCAAATCGCCCATCCCGCAATTGCGATGCTGGGCCTCATGATCGGCGCGTTCGTCGGCATGTTCTCAGAAACTGCGCTGAATATCGCACTGCCGTCTTTGATGGCGTCACTGCACGTCACCCAGGGCACCGTGCAATGGCTTGTCACCGGCTACATGCTGGTAATCGGCATCTGCATGCCGCTGTCCAGTATGCTGACCAAGCGGTTTGACACCAAGAAAATCGTCCTGTTCGGCCTCGGTGCCTTCCTAATTGGCGCTGTGATCGCCGCCATGGCGCCGGCCTTCCCCGTCCTGCTGTTCGGCCGGATGCTGCAGGGAATCGGCACCGGGCTGGTCCTGCCGCTGATGTTCGCGGTCGCCATGCAGATTTTTCCGCCTTACCGTCTGGGCACGGTGATGGGGCTGGCCGCTTTGGTCATCATGTTCGCCCCTGCCATCGGCCCGACCATCACCGGGATCCTGCTGGGGGTTGCTTCCTGGCACGCCATTTTCTGGCTGCTCGTGCCGTTTTTGGCGGTTGCGTTCATTCTCACTGCCATCGCGCTGGACAACGCGTTTGAACAGAAAAGTATCCCAATCGACTGGGCATCGATTGCCCTTTCCACCATCGGCTTTGGCGGTATCGTCATCGGCACCTCGATGGCCAGTGACGCCGGCTGGCTTTCAGTGCGCGTGATTCTCGCACTGGTCGTCGGCATCGCGGCCTTGGCCTTGTACGCCGGCCGTCAGCTGAGCCAAAGCGCGCCAATGCTGAACCTGAAAGCGTTCAAAAACCGCGCTTTCACCACCGGTACCTTGCTGGTCATGCTTGACTTCGGCGTCATTCTCGCTTCAATGTACTTACTGCCACAATACCTGCAAAACGTGATGGGTCTGCCGGTTGCCATGACCGGGCTGGCCATGTTGCCAGGCGGGATTGTCAACGCCGCAGTCTCTGCCGTTGCCGGTCGCTTGTACGATCGCTTCGGGGCCAAGTGGCTCACCCGCGCAGGCTTCATCGTGGCCGCAATCGGCGTCGTAATCTTGATGTCGACGAACGCCCACAGCAGCCTGGCACAAGTCATCGCCGGCCACATCATCTTAATGATCGGTGCGCCACTGGCGATGTCACCTGCTCAGACTTACGGTCTCAATTCGCTGCCTGGCTCACAGAGTGCTGATGGCAGTGCTATCTTGAACACCCTGCAGCAAATCGTTGGCGCCGTGGCAACTGCCATTGCCACTTCGATGCTCGCTTTGGGGAGTGCCAGCCAGGCTGGCGTTGCCGGTTTGACCACAGGCGCTCACCTCGGCTTCGGTTTCGTTCTGATCATCGCCATCGTCGCCTTCGTCATTTCACTGGGCGTCAAGGGCAAGGTCAAGAGTGAAGACGTGCCGCTGAATTAGTCAGTTTACGTTATAAAACAGCCTCATGCGATCGTGAAACTCACGGTTGTGTGAGACTGTTTTTGTGTCTGGCCTCATCAATTAGAGACGGAATTTGGTATAATGAAACCGCTTAGATTTGTTCCCACAACAACTGCTAAAGGAAGGTCACTCATGTCACCATACACTGTCTTTATGGATATCGACGGCACCCTGGTCGGCGAAAGCCAGTATCCCACCAAGCGCGTCGTTGAGACGATCGCCAAGTACCGCGCACAGGGCCACCGCTTCTTCATCGCCTCGGGCCGGCCGCTGTTTTCCGCCAGCATGATGGCCGACCGCATCGGCCCGGACCTGGACATTATCTGCTCCAACGGCACGGTCACCCGCATCGGCGGCAAAATCGCGGCGCAGCACCTCTCCACCAACGCGCTGGAAGGCATTTGGCGCGTCGCCAAAAAGTATCAGCTCCCGCAGTATTTTTTCACCTTGGACAAAGTGCTCTACCTCACGCCGCTGCCTGAGGAAGTCTCCGGCGATGGCAAGAACCGCATCGCCGGCGAGGACCCGAGCAAGTATGTCGCCATTGACACGCTTGAGCAGTTGCGGGCCAACAGCGGCAAGATCATCAATGCCATCGCCATCGACCCGGACCTGGAAAAAGTCGCCCGCGCTCGCGTCGAAATGAACGAGCTTGCTGACGTTGACGCCTCTAGTTCTTACATCAACAACATTGAGATCACAGCCCATGGCGTCAACAAGGCGACGGCGATCCTCCGGGTGTGCCGCGAGCTTATCCAGCCGCTGGCACGCACCATGGCATTCGGCGACGGCTCCAATGACCTCGAAATGCTGCAAACTGTTCACTACGGCATCGCGATGGGGAACGCCAACGACCAGGTGAAGGCCGCCACCAAGTTTCACACCGCTGACCTGGACCACGACGGTGTCCCGGTGGCGCTCGACAAGTTCCTCGGTCGCGCTGAAGAAAATTGACCGCCGTATCATAAAAGCCCGGCGCCTTGCCGGGCTTTTCGTATGGCCTAGGGTTCTAGCAGCGTCTCATCCACGGCATACAATTCATCGTACTTCTGCTGCAGGTCGATGGCCGCTGTCTGATAAGTTTGCAAGTGTCCCTCCCTCAAGAACATGACGGAATCAGCCATGGTCGTGACATTGCCCAGCTGATGCGACGACATCAAAATGCTTTTGCCCTGATCCTTCAGCTGCGAAAAGATGCGCGTGAACAGCTCAATGCTGGTCGGGTCAAGCCCGTTCAGGGGCTCATCAAACAAGAGCAGGTCCGCTCCCGAAATCAGGTACATCCCCAGCAGCACGTGCTGCTTCATCCCCAGCGACATGCTGGCAACCCGCTTTTTGCGGTACTTCTCCATGCGCAGCACCTTGACGACGCGGTCGACTGACAGCGGCCCGCCCCACACGTCCTTCACGTAACCGAACAGCTCGTTGGGATTGAGACCCTCGTACAGCCGCGCAGAATCTTCAAGGAAAAAGAGATGCTTTAAAAATGCTTGCCGGTCGTGCCAGGAATCGTGGCCTAGCAGGCTCACGGTGCCGTGCTTGGCGCGCAGCAACCCGGTCACATTGCGCAGCAGCGTACTTTTGCCGGTACCGTTTGGGGCCACGAGCCCGACGATGGTGCCTGCCTCGATCGTAAAACTCAGGTCATCAAGAATCGGCTGCTTACCATAATTAAAGGAAAGGTTTTTCACTTCAAGCAAGAGACTCACTCCTTTCACGCGGCCTGGCGCCGGTGGACGACAACGTGGCCGGCAATCAGGAAGACCGCCGCCCAGGCAAATAACACCGTTAGTCCGAGCAAACCCTGGCCGCCGAATGGCCCGGCAGGATAGGTCTCCTGACTCATCATCAGCATCATACTGATGTCCGTGTGACTGCCAGGCAAGACCTGCAAGACTCCTGCAAGCGACGGCAGCCACTGCAAGACGGCCCGGCTCGGCAGCATGACCACGGCGGCCAAGGCAAGCGCTGTGGTGATCAAATTGGCGTGCCACTGCTTGAGCAGCAGCGCCAGCCCCGTCAGCATCAAGCTCACTGCAAGCAGCCCCAGCAGGTAGAAGGCCAGCGCCTTGAGCACTGGCACGATGATGGCACGCGTATCAGCTTTAAAGTCGACCCCAGAGCCCGAGAAGAATGCGGTCTGCCACGAGCCCATTCCGCCGCGTACGATGACAGGCACCGCCATCAGTATCAATGCCAACAGCACCATGCCAAACGTGGTCAGGCCGATGACCACCTGCTGATTGAGCAGTACCTGATTCGCCCGCATTGGCAGGAGAGCGGCAAACTCATCACGTTTGCCGCGTCCCATGGTGGTCAAGAAAGCGACCAGCACCGCAAGCGCCAGCACGACGTACGTGGTGTTCCCAAAATACATCACTTGGTTCAGCAGATAATTGGTGAACGGCGTCTGCGTATCAACAAAATCATAGAACGGCACGTGATGCGCCGCGAGGTACTCGTACTTGGGGGCGCGCATGTCAGTAGCGGAAAAAAAGGCGGTCACCGCCTTGGGATACGCGACTCGATCACCCGCGTTGACCGCCGCGGTCACTTTTTTTGCCAGCGGCAAGAGCTTCTTGGCCTGCTGGTAGGTCATGACCGTGGGTTGGGCCTTGGGGCCGGCTTTGATCACGCGCCGGATCGTTGCTAAATCACGCGATTCCATGACAGTGCTGGCATCGTCGCGCAGGACGGCGGCGGTAGTGCCCCGGGCCACCATCCGCCCACGCAGCATCGGCAGTATGAACAGCGTTGTGATCACCAGCGGAATCAGCCAGATCACCGGCCGCTTAAGGGCGAGCAGCCACTCCCATTTTTGTTGTTTCATCGCGTTCTCCTTTTATAGTCGTTGCCGGCACGCCGCAATGATCAGGCTTAAACTGCCTAGCGCTGCGGCCCAGCCGGCCAGTATCACCGGTCCCCAGCCCGGCGCAAGAATCCCTAAGGTCCCTTGGGGCAGCAGAGTCGCTGCAGGGTCCAGGTACGGAAACGGTGCCCACGGACCAAGCTGAAGTGTTGGACCAAACACGCACAGCGCCGCGAGCAGCAGTAACACCACGAAGTAATTGCGGATAAACTGCTGCAGCAAACTGTTGACGGCCGCCATAAAGGCTAACAGCGCCAAGATGTTGAGCAGAAACAACAGCACGAACCGGCCGGCCGTCATGACTTGGATGGCCTGACCCGCCGGCGCGAAGGCCAGCGGATAGCGCGCATCCCCAAAGCCACTGGTGAGCACAGGAATCACCAGTGCCAGTGCGAACACCGCAATCGTGGTGGCAGCAGCAATCACCCAAAACACGAGCTGCTTGGCCAAAAGGATTGTCCCCTGCCGCACCGGCACCAGCGCCGTGAACTCGCCGACGCGGCTTCGCTTATCCCAAATCAGGTAATAGCTGCTCCACACCGCGACAAACAGCAGTAGCCAAAGTGCGGGCACCCCGCGTTGGAGCGTGCGCGCAAGGGCCAGGCTAGCCGGCAGATTAGTCGCGGCCGGCGGCATAAAGACCTGATGGCGCTCGATCAAGATTTTTAGCACCACATCGTCTTCTCGGACCGGCAGTACGTCCATCGGTGTGCCGCCACTATCCACATAGACCCGGCCGGCGTTGATCTGCGCCACCATCGAGCGGCGCAGGCGGTACATCAGCTGGGTGAGGCGCCATGGCGACGCCTGATTCTCAATGGCCGAGGTCAGATCGTATAGCTGGTCTTGTTCCTTGCGCAGGTCCTCCTGATTCGGCCGGGCCCCTTTTGCATCGGCTTTGTCCGGAGCCTTCTTCTGAAGCTTAGCATCCGCCTTCATCAGTTCTTGGAGTGCCGGCACTTCCGCGTCGTAACCGCTGCTCGGCGCCAGGCGCGCGGTGTTGGGCCACATGAGAAGCAAGGCGAACACGAGCGCGAAGCCCAGCCAGCCCCAGTCGCGCACCACGCGCAGCCACTCGAAGCGAATTTGTCGTTTCACTGGTCCTGCCCCCTTGGATGCCACTTTAACCGCAGCCAGCACAGCCCTAACAGCCCGGCTGTCCAGCCCAATAACACCGCGATCCCGCCGCCAACTGAAAGCTGAGGCCAGCTCGCATCGCGAAGCAAGAGCGGCGCCGGCTGCCAGTGAATCAGCGGCACGATCAACACCAAAAAGCCCAGCAACAGGCCGACCAGCCCCAGCTGCCAAGGTTGTCTTTTCCATTCCAGCCCCACGTTGTTTGCCATCGCACGTCCCCCGTTGACCCGGCACCCAATAATAAGAATTTTTCTCATTATACAACGGATAACTAATCTTTTGCTCATTTTTGTCAAATAATTAAGCACTTTCGTTCCTGCGCACAAAAAAACGCCACCGCGAACGGTGACGCCTGAATGAAGCAGCTAACGGTTAAACCTCGTGACGCTCGAACGGATCATCGGAGATGCCGCGGCTGAGAATCAGCTTCGCCCATTCCTTGGCGGAAAAGAGGCTGTGGTCCTTGTAGTTGCCGCAGGACTTGATGGTCGTGCCTGGCACGTCATCCCAGGTGATGTCATTGGCGATGGCTTCAAGACTCGACTTCAGCGCCTTGGCCACTTCGGTCGTGCTGTGCTCGCCCCAGGTGATCAAATGGAACCCGGTGCGGCAGCCGAACGGTGAGCAGTCGATGACGCCATCCATGCGGTCGCGCAGCAGGCTGGCCAGCAAGTGCTCGATGGTGTGCAGACCCGCGGTGTCAATCGCGGCCGTGTTTGGCTGCACCAGGCGCAGATCGTAATTGGAAATGGTGTCCCCTTTTTGCCCGTGTTCCTCAGTGATCAACCGGACGTATGGTGCCTTAACTTTCGTGTGATCCAATGTGAAACTTTCAACTTTAGCCATAGCTAGTGCCTCCTAAAAAATTTAAATGCCAAACTGCCGAAACTGATGCCGACGCAGAGCCGGTGAGTTGATCTTCACACATTGCGAGAAAAAAACGCCCCTTGGCTTAGCCGTTAACCTAAGCCAAGGGGCGTTTGCGCGCGGTGCCACCCTTGTTTGCGGAATGCTCCGCCTCTTGAGTACCAGTTGATACCCGGCAAGGTAACGGTTGCGCCCGGTCCAGCGGCGTGAACCGCTGAACAGCTATTTGGAGCTCATCTTCACCGACTCGTTGCGCGCCCTTTCTCACCAGCCGGGTTCTCTTTAGCGCTTGATTTCGGTTACTCTTCTCCGCAAAGCACGTGAATGAAAATCAACTATGTGGCTATCCTAATTTCTTTTCTTCATCGTGTCAACGGCATTTTCCAGCTGCGCCGCCACTTTCTCCGCCTGCTTGCGGGCCTGCATCCGCATCACGGCGGCCGCGACCGACATGCCGATGCCAATCAGCAAAATCAACCCGGCCACAATGCGCCAGGTGGGCGTGACGGCGGCCTGGATCTGCTCGACCACGATCTGGCTGACCCCGCCGAGCCTGATGTACTGCGCCAGCGCTGGAATCGACACGACCAGCGCGCCCAGGCCGGCGAGAATCGCGATGCTGTAAGTGAGCCGGCCGGTCACGCGCAGCCACCGCTCCCAGGAGTGCGCGCAAACGCGCATCACGGCCAGCACGATGACACCAAGGATGGCGCCGACGATCGCGGCCGTCTGGCAGATCAGCACCATCATCGGGTAGGCGATGCCGATGCCGTGCAGCATCATGGTGTCCAGGATCACCTCGTTGTAGTGTGCCGCGATGGCCTTTTCGACCGACACGCGCACCTCACCGGAGTAATTGGGGTCAATGGCCTTGGCGGCAGCCGCCAGCCGCGAATTCAGCGGCTTCAGCAGCGGCTTCAACGTCATGTGGCTGGGGTCGGTTTTGCTGATGTAAGCTTGGTCGACCCACTTGCTTCGCTGCGGCACGTCGCCAAAATTGGCGCTGATGGCAATGCCGGTCGCCACCCCGCGTCTGAGCGCCTGCGGGTCAATGAGCTCAGTCGTTGGCGGCAGCGTCACACCGGCCTTGGCTGTCTGGCGCAAGGCGCTGTTGTTCAACGTTTGCTGCAGGTTGGTCAAACTCTGAGGGTTGGTGACCGTCTGGATCATTTGATCCGTGTTGCCAAACGTGATTGCGAACCCGAAGCCCACGCCAAAAATGACCAGGATCACGCAGTAGATTAAGCCAAAAACCATCAGCCAGCCGCGGCTGACCGCCGTGTATCGAGTCCTTGCCATAAGTTTTCCTCCACGGCTATTATACCGAAGTTCGCCGACCAATGTCGGACCATATGTAGTGGCTCATCGCAAAAACGCTACTACCGGTTGCGGGTGGTTCGTGTTACATTAGACCCAGAACCTGTCAGAAAAGGAGCCCTCACCGTGATCAATTTGTTATACATATCCATCTCAGGCAACACCCGCGCGTTCGCCGAGCACCTCGCTGAATACGCCAAGGCCCAGCACCAGGCAAACGTCGAGCAGCCGCTGATTCATCTGGAAGAGGTGTCGGATGCCACCCAAAACGAAGGCGAGACTGCGCCGTATTTCGTCATGATCCCCACTTACCTGGACGGCGGCAACGGCATCGACAACGGCTTTCACGAGCTGATGACCACCGCGATGGGCGACTACCTGCGCGAACCCGGCAACGCCGAATGGTGCCGCGGCATCATCGGCTCCGGCAACCGCAACTTCAACGAGCAGTACTGCCTGACGGCCAAGGAATACTGCAAGGAATTCAATGTGCCATTTTTGGCTGACTACGAGCTGCGCGGCACAGCCAAAGACGCCAGCCGCATTTACGACATTTTGGTGAAAGTCAACCAGGCCTAACGCCAGTGGGCGTTGAACCAGCCTACCACGCGGTGTTGGTAACGGTTTGGCTGCAGCTTAAGACTCTGGGCATGCCCGGCTTTGGGCACAATCCAGAGCTTTTTTTCGCTGTGGTCTGCGGCGTACTCGCGGTGCACCATGCTGGTTGGCACAAAGGCGTCCTTGGCCCCGTGGATGAACAGGAGCGGTCTGGTGTTGTGATTCAGCGCAACAATCGTCGACGCGGCAAACACGTTGTAGTGGGCCTTGAGGCTGGCCGTCAGGGCCACCGCCGGGATCAGCGGGTAACGCGGCAATGAAAACAACGCCTGGCCCTGGGCGGCCAGTTCATCCATGATGCTGGTGTAGCCGCAGTCCTCAACAATCGAAACCACCTGCTTGGGCAGTTTTTCGCCGCTCAGGTACATCACTGTGGCCCCGCCCATCGAGACGCCATACAACCCAATCTGACTGGTGGGCCCGACGCGCCGGATCACTTGTTGAAGCCACTTGAGGTAATCCAACCGGTCCGCGTAGCCGTAGCCAATGTAGTTGCCTTGGGACTGGCCGTGGCCGCGGTCATCCGGGGCTAGGACGTTAAAGCCGGCCTCGTGGAAAAATTTGATTTGCCGGGCCATGTCTTCTTTGGTGTTCATGTAGCCATGCGCGACCACGATCGTTTTGGGGGTGTCATGCGAAGCCGGCACCCAGTCGGCGACCAGCCGCAAGTTGGCCCCGGCCGCCTGCTCGTGCCAGGTCTCCTTGGGCACTGTTTTCAGCCAGGCCTGCGCTTTGCGGACCGCCGGCTCGGTCGTGCTGCTGAGGAAGGTCTTGTGGCTCGGCACAAAAGCATAATTGTAGAAGTACAAGGACGCGCCGGCGATGGCCGCCACGATGACCATCCCGAGGCCGCTCAACAGAATTGTCCATTTGCGTTTCATGAGGTTCTCCAATCAATTAAATTTTCAGGCGTTAATGGTTGGCGCGCAATGCAATATAGGTTAGACTTATGGTAATGATACGGAGGAGGCACCGACCCATGAACGAAAAAGCGTTACGCGCTGGCTTTATCGATATCTATTTCAGCCTGATCAAACACGTTGAAGCAGATCTTTCCCGCCCGCTGGAAGACTTTAAGCTATCGTTTGAACAATACCAGATAATGACCGACCTCGCCAGTAATGAGGCCACCACGCTGACTGACATCGTCAAGCGCCGCAAGGTCACTAAACCCGCGATTGCCCGCCAGCTGCGTGTGCTGCGCGACTTGGGTTACGTGTCCCAGACGACGGCCAAGGACGACCGCCGGCGCCGCTTGCTGCAGCTCACCCCGCTCGGTAAGCGCGTCGAGGCTGAGGCCATCAAAGCCTCGAACGCCGCCTTTGACCAATGGGTTCAGATCCTTGGCAAGGATAAGCTGCTGGCCCTGCTAAATATGTTGCAAGACGCTGAAGATCAACTTCACCAGGCACAAACCCCGCGCTGATTGCCCTGCCTGCGGCCCCGCTCACCGGCGGGGCCTTTTTGCGCAAGGGCATAAAAAAACACCGCGGCCAAAATGCGGTGGCGGTGTCAAAGCGGATGCGTGTTTAAGTTTAGTACCAGCCGTATGCGTTCGAGTGCGCCAGGGCCTTGGACC
This sequence comes from Lacticaseibacillus sp. 53-4, assembly GCF_016861805.1. NCBI lineage: Bacteria > Bacillati > Bacillota > Bacilli > Lactobacillales > Lactobacillaceae > Lacticaseibacillus > Lacticaseibacillus sp. 53-4. Next base: position 59,161 of record NZ_BOLT01000005.1, on the reverse strand, counting down.
AGCTGCCGTAGCGGCTGGAGACGTACTGATCGGCGACGCGTTCCTGGTTGGCGGCGGAGTAATCGCCGTGCAGATAGGAATTGGTCAGTTGGTACTTGCCGATGTACTGGCTGTTGCGGGCGCTGTAGGAACCGCCTGATTCGCGCTGGGCGATGGCAGCCTTCGCGGCGGCCTCATTGCCAGAGGCGCTGCTGGTGTAGCTGGTCGTGGTCCGCGGCGCGCTGTAACTCTTCGGCGCCGTGTAGCTGCGGGCCTGCGGCTGAGCGCTAGTCTGCGCTGCGGTTTGGGTAGGCGTGGTGGCCGGTGCGGCGGAGCCGGTGAGCTTCAGGACCTGGCCAACCGCGATCAGGTTAGGGTTAGTAATGTTGTTCAGAGAAGCCAGGGTCGCCTGGCTGACGCCGGTGGTCTTGGCAATGTCTGAAAGCGTATCGCCAGCTTTGACGGTGTAAGTCGTCGGGGCGGCAGGCTTAGCAGCTGCTTCAGTCACCTTCAGAATCTGCCCGACGTGGATGAGATTCTTATTGGCCAAGTTGTTGGCAACGGCCAGCTTGTCGGCGTTCGTGTTGATAGCTGCGGCAATCGCAGACAGAGTATCACCCGCTTTAACCACGTACTCGTCTGTGGTAGCAGCATCGGTCGTGGTGGTGGTGTGACCCATGACCACTGCCGTGCTTAAGGCTGCTGCCGTTGTGAAGAGCCATGCTAAATGTGAGTTTTTGATAATTATTCACTCCTAAGTTTTGTCCAGTATCAATTCAACACTCACCATGTTAACGATTGAAGGTCACAGGGATACCACAGCCACGTTACGAATCATGGAAAATTTGTATTATTGTCATGAAAATGTCGCATAACTGAGGCAAAATTCACTTTTTAGGCATAAAACCGCGCCTGGCGATCGCTCACCAGACGCGGTTGCTCACTTTTTACAACAATGACGCGACGCCGCGCGGCAACTCTCCCGGCGCGTCGATGACGGCCGTGGCGTGCGCCTTGGCCAGCTCGGCCGCATCGCCGAAGCCGTACGTAACCCCGAGGGTCTTGACGTGGTTGTTCGCCCCGCCGATCATGTCGGTGTCGCGGTCGCCGATCATCAGCGCCTGCTGCGGGTCGGCGCCGCTTTCTTTCAGCGCGTATTCCAGCACCGCCGTTTTCGACGAGCGCACCCGCTCGTCCATGGTGGCGCCGTAGAGCCCGGTGAAGTAGCGGTTCAGCCCGAAGCGCTCGGCAATTTGAACCACCATCGGTTCGGGCTTGGCTGAGGCGATGTTCAGCGAATACCCCGCCCGCATCAGCCGGTCCAGGGCCTCTAGAATGCCGGGATACAGGCTCTGCTGGAAGATTCCCGTGGCCAGGTAGAACTCGTGGTAGTACTGAATGGTTTGGTCGACCTCGGCCTCGGACAGCGCCGGGTAATACTTGTTAAGGCTGCTGCCAAGCGACGGACCGATGAACTGCCGGTAGGTGTCATCATCGAGCAGCGGCAGGTGCTGCTTTTGGATCATGTAGTGAATGCTGTTGATGATTCCCTCTTGGGAATCGGCGATGGTGCCATCTAGGTCAAAAAACAGAGTCTTCAAGCTTTCTCCTCCAGTGCGCGGTGGCGGTTCAGGGCGTCCTTCAACATGAACGGAGCGATCAGCGTGGTCAAAATAATCACAATGATGACGCTGGAATAAAAATCACGGTGCAGCAGGTTCGCATCAAACCCGATCTGGGCGACGATCAGTGCCATTTCGCCGCGGCTGACCATGCCGGCGCCGATGATGTTGGCCTCGTGCCAAGACATTCCCGACAGCTTAGCCCCGGCACCGCAGCCGATCCACTTGGTGAGCAGCGCCAGCACCGTCATGATGACGATGAACCAGAAGTCGCGGCCGATACTGTCCAGGCGCATGTTCATGCCGATCGAGACAAAGAACACAGGAATGAACACCGCGTAGCCAATTGACTCAAGCGCCTTGTCCACCTCTGCGCGGTACTTGGTTTCGCTGACGGCCACTCCAGCAAAGAACGCGCCGATCACCGCTGACAGGCCGAACAGGTCGGCCAAGTACGCCATCCCCAGGCACAGCAGCAGTGACCCGATCGTCACCGAGGAACTTGGCAGCAGCCGCTCGGCCATGTGCATGACAAACGGCGCGAGCCACTTAACCACCAGGAAAATCAGGCCAAAGTACGCGACCTCTTCCAGCAGGGTCAGCCACAGCGGCGCCGTGCTCGTTGCACTGCCGGTGCCGAACACGCTGACGGCCACGCTCAGGATGATCACCGTCAAAATGTCATCGACCACTGCGGCGCCCAGGATGGTCGCGCCGCTTTTGCTATCCAAGGCGTTAAGCTCCTTGAGCACCTCGACGGAAATGGATACCGACGTCGCGGCGTAGGTAATGCCCAGAAACGCGGCGGCCACAAACGAAAAGCCCCACAGCTCGGCAAAGGCAAAAATCGTCACCACCGGCACGATGACGCCGATCACCGCGACCAGCACCCCTGGCCGAAAATACTTTTTCAGCAGCGTCAGGTCGCTTTCCAGCCCGGCGATGAACATCAAAAGCACCACCCCGATCTCCGAAAACTCGGTGATCATGGTGCTGGGATGGAGCCAGTCGAGCACCGCGGGACCAAAAAGGATGCCGGCCAGCAGTTCGCCGATCACCGCGGGAATCCCGATTTGTAAACTAAAATGACTCAGCACCAGAGTGGCGAGCAAAATCAGCGCCAAAGTGCCCAAATAGGCCATATGTCCTCCTTACTGCAGCAGCAGCTGGTAGGCGTTGCGCTCCGGGACCGGCTCATCCAGATACACGATGCCCCGGTACGTGAAGCCGTTGCCCAAGATGACGTGCTGCATGATCTGATTCTGGGCGTGCGTGTCAATACGCAGGTCGCGGAACCCGCGGCCGTATGCTTCGGTGATCAGGTTCGACATGAAGAGCTTGCTCAGGTGCTGGCCGCGAATTTTCGCGGAGACAGCGAAGCGGTGGATCATCATGTACGGCGCGTTCCCCTGCCAACCGTCACCATCGATTTTACCGTAGAAGGGGTCCGGCCCTTCCAGCAAGCTGGCGTTGCCGGCCACCGCCCCATCGACGATCAGCAGGCGGTTGGTCTCTTTTTCGATGTCAGCTTCAACTGCTGGCTTATCCGGATAAGTCCCCTGCCACTGGTTGATGTGCTGGGCGTGCAGAAATGCGCGTGCGTCCTCAATAATGCCCATGATTGCCGGAATGTCTGCTGCTGTGCCTTTGCGTACGTATATTGTTGCCATGATGTACCTCCGCCCAAAATTGTAATAGTAGATTTATTGTCGCGCAAAATGGCCGGCTTGGCAATTTGTCTGCGTTGCTTGACGCCACAAAAAAGCCGCCAAATTGACGGCTTTGAATCACTATTCGGTTGGCAGCTCGTGGTGCGCCGCCATCAATTTCATCGGCGGTTTCGGGCCGTGATGGCGGCCGCAGTGCGGGCCGTGATGCGGCATCATTGCCCGCAGCTTGGCCTGCTTCGTGCGCTCTTTTTCCGCCTTCAGCTTCTGGTGGCCCAGGATCACTTGGGTGGTGCCGATGATCATCAGTGCGATCGGCACCACATGAATAACGGCCAGCGGGATCACCAGATCAGGATTCTCTTTGATCGTGTTATCAAACGTGTGCAACGGTTCTGACGCGGTATCTGCAATTTGTTTCACGAGTGCCTTCGTGTCCTTGAACATGTGCATCGCCTCCTGAGTCCATCATACCAATCTCGCCGGCAAATGTAACCGCTAACGGCTGACTATTTCACCCAGCCGAGTTAGCGATTCTGCGCTGCCAGCCACTCACCCAGGTGCTGGAAGTAATCGACCGGGTTGTCGAGCATCTGGCCGTGGCCGGCGTTGGGCGTGATGTGCAGCGTCGCGTGCGGAATGGACTTTTGCATGCGCTGCGCGGCGGCCAGCGGCATGGTCTCATGGCCGCCAAAGGTCAGGTACGTCGGCACGGTGATTTTGCCGATGTCCGCGCGCCGGTCCCAATCCTTCAGAGCGCCTACCATCACGAACTCGTTGTCGCCTTGGAAGTAGTTGTAAACCGGTGTGGCCATGGTCGAGATCAGGTGGCGCGGCTGCGGATCCGCGGCGTGGTGCAGGTAGTGCTCCCCCAGCTCGGCGACCAGCTGCTGGTACTTCGGGTCATCAAAGGCGTGCTCGGCTTCAATGTGCTTCATGTAGGCCACCTGTGCCGGCGAAAACATTTTCTCGCGAATCGCGTTGATGTTATCGATGTACTCGTCAAGGTTGTCGATCATCGAGCTGAGGATCAGGCCTTTCAAGTGCGCGCCGTACTTCAGCGCGTATTCGATGGCCAGCACCCCGCCCCAGCTTTGGCCCAGCAGGTAAAACTGGTCCAGGCCCAGCTGCTGACGGACTTCCTCGACCTCATCCACGTAATACGAAATGTTCAAGAACTTTGCGCGAATGGCCGGGTCGTCCCAGTCCGGCTGATCCGAGTACCACGAGCCCAGCTGGTCGTAGCGCGTGACCTGTACGCCGTACGGAGCAAGTTGCTCGGCGAAGTTTTCAAACACTTCGTTGGTGCCGCCGGGGCCGCCGTGCAGCGTCATCAACTGAATCTTCCCTTGCCCACGGGTCTGAGTCCACAGGTGATAGCCGTTGGCCAGGGTGACAAAATGGGTCCCATTTGGTGCTGTTTTCATCGTTATCAACTCCTATTGCATCAATTATGCACCTTTTGCCGCGCGATAAAAATATCTTAAGCAAGGGTCATTGCGCGTCCGCCGCGTGCCAATTCGTTAAAATAGAGAAAAAGGAAGGAAGTGGCGCAATGGCTTTTGAGCAAACACCCCTCACCGGGTTGACCAGCCAGCAAGTGACCAAAAAAATGGCCGCCGGCGAGCACAACACGAAACCCGTCAGCTTGACTCGCTCGCCCAGCGCCATTATCAAAAGCAACACGCTGACGCTGTTCAACTTCGTCAACTTGGCCCTGGGTGTGCTGATTGCCACCACTGGCAGCTACGCCAACCTGCTCTTTTTGTTTGTGGCGATCATCAACACCGCCATCGGCACCTTCCAGGAGCTGCGTGCCAAGCGGCAGCTCGACAAAATGACGATTCTGGCTGAAACCCCGGCACAGGTCATGCGCGATGGGCAACTGACCGCGGTGCCGCAAGAGAAAATTGTCCTGGGCGACCTGATTCAGCTGCACCGCGGCGACCAGATTCCCGTCGACGGCACGATCCGGCAAACCGCCGGCGCCGAGGTCGATGAAAGTCCCTTGACCGGCGAGGCCAACGCAATCGCTAAACATCCCGGCGACGCCTTGATGTCCGGCAGCTTCATCGTTGCCGGCCAGCTATTGATGCAGGCCACTGCAGTCGGCGCCGATACTTTTGCCGCAAAGATCACCGATTCTGCCAAGGCCGCCCGTCATCCCCAAAGCCAACTGCTCGCAACCATCAACCGCATCATCCAGATTCTGACCTACGTGCTGATTCCGCTGGGCGTCGTGTATTTCACCGTCGCTATGATCCGCCGCGGCAATTACAACCGGGCGATCCTGTCCACCGCCGCGGCGATGATCGGCATGATTCCCGAGGGCCTGGTGCTGCTGACGAACGTGGCGCTGGCGGTTTCGGCCATGAACCTAGGCCGCAAGCGCGTGCTGGTCAGCGCCCTGCCCGCCATTGAGGCGCTGGCCCGCGTCGACGTCTTGTGTCTGGACAAAACCGGTACCATCACGTCCGGCCAGTTGCGCGTGGCTGGAGTTTACCCCGAGCGGGGTGAAACCGAGGACACCGTCAGCCAGGCCGCCGTAGCCGTGACCTACGCGTTGAACGATGACAACGAAACGGCGCTGGCCATCAAGCAAGCCTGGCCGCAAACACCTAGTGTGACCACTCTCAGCACGGTGCCGTTTTCGTCGGCGCGCAAGTGGTCCGGGGCCACGTTCGCCGACGGTCATAGCCTGCTGATGGGCGCGCCGGAATTTATTTTTGGCGCCAGCCTCCCAGAAACCAGCCGGCAGCGGATCCAGCAAGCGACCCGGGCCGGTTTCCGCGTCCTGGCCGTGGCGGCCACGGACCGCGGCCTGACCACCCCGCTGCAAGCCGTGCGCCTGCTAGGCTTTATCACCATCGCCGATGAGGTCCGCCCCGCGGCAGCCGAAACCCTGGCCTTCTTCGGCACACAGGACGTGACGTTGAAGGTGATTTCCGGTGACAATCCCCTGACCGTCGCCAATGTGGCGCAGCAGGCGGCGCTGCCGCATGCCGACCAGGCCATCGACATGAGCACCGTGGCCGATGACGCCGACTTTAACGCCTTGGCCGAGCGCTACACCGTCTTTGGCCGCGTCACCCCGCCACAGAAGAAGCAACTGATTGCGGCACTTCAACAAAATGGCCACACGGTCGCGATGACCGGCGACGGCGTCAATGACGTCCCGGCGCTGCGCCAGTCCGACTGTGCGATTGCGATGGCGAGCGGCGCCGAGGCCGCCAAGTCGATTGCCGACTTCACGCTGCTGGATTCGAACTTTGACGCGATGACTGGGGTACTGAATGAAGGCCGCCGCGTCATCAACAACATTGAGCGTGTGGCGTCGATGTACCTGATTAAAACGATTTTTTCGGTCATCCTCACCGCGATTTTTGTCTTCCTGCCGCTGGATTACCCCATCACGCCGATCAACCTGACGCCGGTGTCAGCGATCTGCGTGGCCATTCCGTCGTTCTTCCTGACGCTTGAGCCCAACTTCACCCGCGTGACTGGCCGTTTTCTGCAAAAAGTTATGATAATCGCCGCGCCCGCCGCCTTGGCCATCGTGATTTACACGTTGCTGCTGACGCGGTTCGAGTATGTGTTCAACTGGTCGTTTGCCCTGACCTCGACACTGGTCGTCTTCATGATCGGCGTCATCGAATACCACGTGGTGCTGCTGGTCTCGCGGCCGTTCAACCGGTACAAGGCGGCCATGGTCCTGCTGGTCGCCATCATGTTCTTCCTGACCTTCTTTGTGGTCAATCGCGTATTCGCGCTGGCGAACCTGTGGGACTGGGGCCGGGCGCTGTTTTACCTGCCGCTGCTGGCGTCCAGCGTGCCGGTCTACCTGCTGCTTCAGGAATTTCTCGGGCGGCGTATCTTGTCTAAAATCAACTGGCGCTTCTAGCACGCAAAAGGCCGGTGCAAAATTGCACCGGCCTTTGGTTTATCCTAAGCATTGGGATTTGCCACGATCAGCACGTCGCACGGCGCGTTTTCGGTGACGAAGCTGGCCACCGACCCGATAAACATGCGCGACGTCAGCCGCTTGCTGGAGCGGCCGAGGATGATCAAACTGCTGTCATAATCCTTGGGCGCGTCAAGCGCGACCACGGTGCGCGGATTGCCGAAGCGCAGGTGGGTGCGCACTTCAATGCCCCGCGCCCGCAGCGGCTTGGCCTGCTCTTCCAGCTCGATTTCCGCCCGCGTTTCGGCGTTGTACAAAATCGTGCCGTCCACGTCCGGTTGCTGGGCAAAGCCGACCTGATAGCTGCGGGTATCAATCACGTACAGCAGGTCGATGCTGGCGTCGTCCATCTCGGTGATCGCCACCGCCTTTTCCAGCGCCGCAGCGCCGGCGGCAGAGCCATCAAACGCCACTAAGATTCGGTCTTTTGTCATCTGGACCACTCCCTTCCCCTTATTTGTACCATATCCAGGCGTTATGGCGGGAACAATAGGGGCCGGCGTCACATTAATTTTGGCCGCAAAAAGCCGCCGCCTGGAGTCCAGGCAGCGGCGCGCCGTTTAAAAGTAGCGGCTGTGGTTGAAAAAGTTGAGCTTGGCGACCACGGTGTTGGCGTCGGTGTACGGCTGCGGCACCACGAACAACCCCAGGGCATCCAGGTGCTTGTGCACATTGTTGGTCACGGCGATTTCCAGCTCTGCGGGATCCAGGTGCGGCGCCGTTTTGGCAGCGATGGTCATCAGCTCGTCCAAGTCGATGGTGATGGTGTCGACGAAATGGTCATTCAACTGAGCGTAAAGGGCTGCGACCTGCGCGTCCACATAATCGGTGACGGCCTTGAACAAATCGGCGTTTTTTGCCTTCAGGTTGTAGTAGCGAGTCACTAGTTGGTTGTTATCAATTGTCATGAATTGCCTCCGGATATTGTTTGTTTAAGTGTACCAAACTTTTTCCGGTTCTGCCGGATTCTTCCCGCGTGCCCCACCAATTAGTGAGCTGCCTCAAATCACACCGCTTGCCTCCAGTCTGGCCACCTCGTCCAGCAGCGGTCGAACCACGGCCATGCCCCCGGCTGGCGGCTTGGCCTTGAGCTTGCGTTTTTGCGAGTAGTACGGCAGCTTGATCCGCAGCGGCATGCTGGCCGGATCCATTTCGCCGTCAAAGTAAAAGAGCTGCGGCTGCGTGCGGCAGGTGCGAAACGTGTGCTGGCGCAGCGCCTGCAAATCGATTTGCTCAGGCGGCAGTAGGCCCGTGCCAAATACGATCAGCTGATGCGGCAGCGCCAACTGGTACTGCTGATAGAAGGGCCGAAAGCCGGTCACGCCGCCGCGCTTGGTGGCGTGCGGCCGTAAATCACCAGGCGCGTGTGGATCAAGTCGTCTGGCGTGACAAACGCCACATCTAACACTTCACAATGCAGCACTCGCGCGATCCACAGCGCGTAACCCTGTGTGAATCCAGTCTGCGATGAATAGATAACGACAGTTTGGCCCATGATGCCCCCTCCTTATCAGATTACCCACTGGTACAGGATAATTGTAGCAAGACGCCTTGCCCAGCGGCCAGTGGCAAGGCCTGCCAAACCGCGAGGGATATGCTACACTGAACGTAGATTGCAAAAGGAGGCTACATCATGCAAATCACTCGTCATGGCGAAGCACAAGAGACTAACGGCCAGCCGCCATTGATTGGCCACGAACTGCCTGCATTTAACGTGACCACTGCCGACCAGACGCCGTTTGACCAGTCCCACCTAAAGGGCCGCTACAGCCTGATCTCGGTGGTGCCAGACATTGACACGCGCGTCTGCAGCATTTCCACCAAAAACTTTAACCAAGCCGCCGACCGGTTCGACGGGATCAACTTTTACACCATCTCCACCAACACCTTGGACCAGCAAAAGCACTGGTGCGCCAATGAAGGCGTGAAAAACATGCGCCTGCTGTCCGACGCCGATGCCAGCTTTGGCAAGGCCATGGGGCTTTACCTGGCAGCCAACAACACGGACGCCCGCAGCGTCTGGATCACTGACCCGGACGGCAAAATCGTCTACCGTGAGCTGATCACCGAACAAACGAATGAACCTGACTACGACAGTGCCCTGGCCTACCTGGAAACTCACGCCAAGCACTAACCCATCCAAAAAGCTGCTGTGCAACGCATTTGCACAGCAGCTTTTTATATCCCCTGTAACGCATTCAACTGCGCGACCATGCGATCAACCGCCGGCTGAGTGGCCGCTCGGTCCTTCAACAGGTAACGCGCCTGAGCCACGAGCAAACGACTTGCCGGCGCCTCATCCTGGCTGTGGGCCGCGATGGCCGCTTCCAGATTGCTGCGGTCAACGCGCGGAAACACGCCGACCAACAGCCGCTGCGCCTCGTCGACTAAGGCGGCGAGCGCCGCATCACTGAACCTGATCATCTGCGGCATCACCGCCGCCACGCGCGCCTGGACAAACTGGCGGGTCAGCCGGGCCTCAACCGCCGCGTCCGCCGCCTGCCCATGAAGCAGGTTGTCACTCAGCCGGCTCAGCGTCTCGATGGCGTCATCGCGCCGCGCAAAGTAGGCGTGGTAAGGCTTGAGATCAAGTGGCGGGCAAAGTGCCCGCCGCGGCCGGGCGCTGCCGATCAGCTCGGCCACCTGGGCCTGCACCTGCGGGCCAAAGAGTTGTGCCGCCGGCACGTCAGGCGTCGAATCGGTGCGCGGATCATCAAAGGTGGCCGTCGCATAATTGCGGTGAAGCAGCTGCAGCGCCCGTGCGGCCGCCATTGGGTCGCGTTTTTCAATGCTGGGCAACGCCGCCGCCAGCGTCGTGGTGTTCAGGTTCAGGTCGTACTGCGGCAGCGGCCGATTAATGGCCAGGTCCCAGGCCGCAAACTTCATCGTCCGGGCGCTGAAGGTGCAGTAATACGCCAGCCCCGCGCCATCGTAGCCGTTCTCGCTGAGGGCAAACGCGGGCAAGTCAATGCACGTCCCAAAATCGCGCGGGATGGCCTCGGCCACGCCAAAGCCGTTGTGAATATGCCCGGACAAAATGAAAGTATTCGGGTGCCGGCGCAGCACATCTTTGACAACGGCGTCCTGAATGCCAAAGCCACCGCCAAAATTACTGCGCCAGTGCGTATCGCGCAGCGGCTGATGGACCAGCACCAGATTCTTTTGGCCACCGTCCTCGCCGGCCTGCAGCTCCGCATCAAGCCAGGCCACCTGCTGGGCCGAGATGTAGGCGCCGTCCTTCAGCCCTTTTTCCGAGTTCATGACGATGAAGTGGTAATCGCCCAGGTCCACCGTGAAGTAAGGCTGCCAGGGCGTTGCGCCAGGCACGCGGCTCAGGTAGTGGGCCTGATACTCGGGCATCGTGACCGTGCGAAAGTATTGCGGATCGCTTTCCTGATCGTTGTCGAAGTCCAGCTCATGCGGCCCGCGCACATCGTGATTGCCCAGGCAGACGATCAGCTGGTCGGCCGGCACCTTTTCCAAAGAGGACCAGGCGTCCTGAAACTGCGCTGGGTCGCCCCAGTCCGTGACATCGCCCGCGATCACCACGGCCGCGTGCGGGTCGAGGCGGTGCATGTTGACCAGCGCATGGTGGAAGGCCGCCGTGGTGTGGCGAGTACTCCCCAGATGCAGATCAGATAAGATGAAAAGATGCAGACTGCCCAGATCCATCGGCGCAACACTCCTTTCTCGTGTTCACTGGCAATTGTTGACGAATCGCCAACTGGCCACATAAGTTTGTTAATGTCTAGGGTACACCCAAGGCCGGCATTGTGAAAGCCCATTCAAGAGGCAACTGACGATCACCGGATAAAAAAGACGCCCTCAGTTGCCTGAGTGCGCCTTCGTTGAACGATTTAGTTGAACGTGCCACTTACATCCCCTGGATCAGCAGCATGATGATCGGCACCACGATGACGAACAGCACCGTCGACAGTGTGACCACGTTGGTCGCGTATTCGACGTCGCCGTGCCCTTCCGTGGCCAAAATTGGCAGCACGGCAAGGCCAGGTGCGGAAGCCTGAACAATCAGCGTCTTCGCTTCAAGGCTTGGTACATGGAAGCCGGCCCTCAGCCCAATGGTGATCAGCGCGAAAATCAGCAGCGGTGCGACCACGAAGCGGCCGAGCAGTGCAACGACCGAGTCGCGGTCGAACTTGATGGTCTTGAACCCAGCCTTGGCCAGGATGATCCCGATGTAAATCAGAGACAGCGGGGTCACGAGGCTGCCGACATACGTCATCGCGTTGACGACGAAGCTCAGCCAGCCCACATTCACGAACGGAATGTTGAGCAGCAGGAAGACCAGCGCGACCAGGAAGCCAACCAAAGGTGCTGGCAGCAGCTTTTTCCAGTTGAAGCTGGCCTTGGTGCCGACCTCGCCGTTGATCTTGGTCGGGTCGTCCCAGCTCATCAAAAACGCGCCAAGCGTCCAGGTGGACACCGTGTTGACCACGTAGTACATCAGGAAGTACGCAGTCGCCTTGTCACCGAACAGCGCCATGTTGAGCGGCAGACCGATGAAAATGGTGTTGGCGTTGACGAACATGTTGATGAACGTCCCGCGCCGGCCCGGGCGCACCTTGAGCAGCTTGACCAGAATGAAGGCCACGATGTAGCCCAGCGCGACGGCGCCAAAGCCGTACACCAGCCCTGAGGACAGGCTGATAAGCTTGCTGCGGGTCAGCCGCTGCAGGACCTGGATGAAAATAGACGCCGGCAGCGCGACCTTCATCAGCAGGTTAGAGATGGTCTGGCCGAATTTTTCATCAAACCAGCCGTTGTGCTGGAGAATGTAGCCCAGCGCGATCATCAAAACAATGGTTAAAACACTTTCGATACTCGTGTATAAGGCAGTCACAATTAGTCCTCCACTTCTACATCGGTGAGGTCGCGGTATTCAGGGGTCCACTGCATGTCAGCGACCGCCTGTTTGACGTCAGGGATTGGTTCTTCGTTCAAGCCATCTTTGACCGCCTGAGTCGCCACTGCGATTGCGACCGTCTTGCTGAACTGATCCAGCTTGGAAACTGGCGGCAGCACGGCAGCGCCGGCCTTGTCAGGGTCGACCAGACCACCCAGGCTGTGGGCAGCGGCAGAGATCATCGCGTCAGACAGCAGCTTGCTGGTTGCGGCGATCGTGCCCAGACCAAGGCCTGGGTATACCAGGGCGTTGTTGGCCTGGCCGATGGCATAAGTGACGCCGTTGTACACGACATCAGCAGCCGGGATCCCGGTGGCAACTAAGGCGCGGCCGTCGGTCCACTTGATCAGATCCTCGGCTTTGGCCTCGGCCAGCTTGGTCGGGTTGGACAGTGGGAAGATGATCGGCCGGTCGGTGTGCGCGGCCATTTCGGCAACGATTGGCTGGGTGAAGCTGCCAGGCTGCGTGGAGGTGCCGACCAAAACGGTCGGGTGCACGGCCTTAACGGCAGCTTCCAGCGTCGTCAGGTCATCAGCGTTCGCAAATTCACTGCGGCTGCGAGCAAATGGCTTCTGCGCCGGGGTCAGCGTCTCGTCATCGTCAAAGAGCAGACCCTGCTTGTCGACCAAGTAGAAGTGCTTCTTGGCCTCGGCCGGCGCCATGCCCTGCTGCAGGAACTCGTCGTACACGCGCTGGGTGATGCCCGCGCCGGCAGTGCCGGCCCCAAAGCTCATGTACACCTGGTCGGTCAGCTTTTGCTTGGAGATGTTCATGGCCCCAAACAGCCCGGCCAGCACGATGATCCCGGTACCTTGAATGTCGTCGTTAAAGGTCGTGATTTGGTCCTTGTACTGATTGAGAATGTCGGCGGCGTTAGCGCGGCCGAAGTCTTCAAAGTGCAGGTACAGGTGTGGGAACAGCTTCTCGGCCGTCGCCACGAACTTGTCAACGAAGGCGTGATAGTGTTCGCCGTAAACACGCTCGTGCCGTACGCCGACGTAAAGGTCGTCATCCAGCAGTTCTTTGCGGGTAGTCCCGGCGTCCAGGACAACCGGCAGCACCTGACTTGGGTCGATGCCAGCAGCGCCGGTGTACACCATCAGCTTGCCGACCGCGATGTCGACGCCCTGCGTGCCCCAGTCGCCGATGCCCAGGATGCCTTCGCCGTCAGTCACGACGATCAGGCGAATGTCGCGGCCGTTGGCGCTGTGGCGCAACGCGGCTTCCATGTCATCCTGCGCGTCAATGCTCAGGTAGGTCGCGTTCTGCGGCTCAACGAAAATTGCGGAGTAGTTTTCAATGAAGTCGGCGATGGTTGGGTCGTAAACGATCGGCATGAATTCCACAATGTGCTCGGAGAACAGCTTGTAGAACAGCACATGGTTGACGTTGAACAGCTGCATCAAAAACTGGCGCTTGGCGAAGTCGGTCGGCTTGCTTTGAAGCTGGGCATAGGCCTGGGTCACCTGCTGATCCAAGGTTTGGATAGCACTTGGCAGCAGCCCGTTCAGACCGTACTTGGCGCGCTCCTCAGCGGTAAAAGCGGTGCCCTTGTTTAAAAATGGATCGTGAAGTAATTGCTCTGGTGTGTATTTCATGTGATGTGTCCTCCTATTTGATTACAGAGGTCACTTTACGCGGCATACAAAAATATAGTCAAACGCGGGCAATTTAATACGCTTTACTTATATGAGCAGGCTGACCACCGCTTTGCAGGTGGTCGAACCGAGCCTCACTTTCACGGCGAAAAATAAATTAAATAATTATTCGCCGCCTACGCAGCCAAGGGCGCTTATCATTCTCTTTTCACTTAATCGGCATTCCGACCGCCGACTTTTGTGTTAATCTTTCTTTATATGAGCAAGGGAGGCAAGCCATGAACACGCGCGACTTAGAATACTTTGAGGCCTTGACCAAAATCAAAAACTTCTCTCAGGTGGCCGCCCAGTTTGGTGTTACCCAGCCGACCATCACGATGGCGCTGAAACGCCTGGAGACGCACTTCGGCATCCAGCTGATCGACCGCGACCAAAGCCACGCCCGCATCACCGTCACACCGGCCGGCGAAACGCTCGCTGCCCACGTCCGGGTGATCACCGCGGAGCTGACCGCTGCTGAGGCAGAGCTGGCGCGCGCGCGCAGCGGCAAGATTCGCTTTGGTCTGCCGCCGATCATCGGCAACTTCTATTTTCCGACGCTCGCACCGGCACTGATGCAGGCGGGACTGATCGACCAGCTGCAAACCGTTGAAGCCGGCTCGCAGAATCTGCTGGCCGACCTGCGCGCCGGCCACCTCGACGGCGCCTTGCTGGGATCGACCGGTCCTTTGAACGCACCGGCGCTGACTGTGCAGCCGCTGCGGCGCGTGCCGTTCACGGTGGTGGTATCGCCAGAACATCCGCTGGCTGCGCGCAAGCAGTTGGCCTTTGCGGCACTCAAAAACGAACCGTTCGTGACCCTGGCGGAAGGCTTTGTCCACACCAAAGCCTTCGAATGGTTCACCCACACCGCCGGCATTCAGCCCAGCGTGGTGTACCGCACGCAGGACGTGGCGCTGCTCAAGCACATGGTGCAGGCCAACGTCGGCATCGCCTTGCTGGCGCAAATCGCGGTCCAACCGGCCGATCACCTGGTGACCATCCCCCTGACCGATCCCGGCCAGCCGACCTTTGACATCGCGCTGGTCACCAGCCGCACACTGCGGCAAACGCCGGCCACCGATCAACTGCTGCAATTATTATTAAAAGAAGGAGAGCAATAATGCGCATTGAAAAAGACGCCTTGGGCAAAGTTGAAATTCCGGATGGTGCGGCCTGGGGCCCGCAAACCGAGCGCTCCCGCCACAACTTTAAAACCGGCCCGCTGATGCCGGCGGCAATCATCCGGGCGCTGCTGACCATTAAGTCCGCTGCCGCTGCGGTGAACATGAAGGCAGGCATGAACCAGGCGGTCGGGCAGGCCATCATTGACGCCGCCGCTCAGCTGCAGGCCTTGCCAGATGACCAGCTGATGGCCGACTTTCCGCTGCACGTCTACCAAACCGGCAGCGGCACGCAAACCAACATGAACGTCAATGAGGTGCTGGCTCACCTGGCCAGCGTCGCGCTGGGCCGGCCGGTGCTGCCCAACGACGACGTCAACCGCGGTCAAAGTTCCAACGACACCTTCCCCACTGCACTTCACATGGCCGTTTACCCGGCCGTGACCAAAGTTGCTGAGGCGGCCGCGGCCATGATCCAGACCCTGCAGGCAAAGGAGGCCGCTTACGCCCAGGTCGTGAAGCTGGGCCGCACCCACTTGCAAGACGCCACCCCACTCACCTTCGGCCAGGAGGTCTCCGGCTGGCGTACCACCCTTGAACAAGACGCGGCCACCTTGCAAGCGCTGCAGGCACCGCTGTTGACGCTCGCTTTAGGGGGCACCGCCGTCGGCACCGGCCTGAACACCACCCCAGAGCAGACGGCCGCCATGGTTGCCCAAATTGCGACGCTAACTGGCCTGCCCTTCACCGAAATGCCCAACAAGTTCCACGGGCTGGCCTTTCACAGCGAACTGACTGCCGTTCACGGCGCCTTGAAGACGCTGGCCGCCGACCTCATGAAAATCGCCAACGACATCCGCTTTTTGGCATCCGGCCCACGCGGCGGCTACGGTGAGCTGACCATCCCAGCCAACGAACCCGGCAGCTCGATCATGCCGGGCAAGGTCAATCCGACGCAGGCGGAAGCGTTGACCATGATCGCCGCGAAAGTCATGGGTAATGACACGACCATCGCCATCGCCGAAAGTCAGGGCAATTTTGAGCTGAACGTGTACAAGCCGGTGATCGGCGCCACCGTGCTGGAAAGCTGCACGCTGCTAGCCGGCGGCATGACTCAGTTCGACCAGCTGCTACTGCAAGGCCTCAGCGTCAATCAGGCCCGCATGCAAGAATTGGTCGACCGCTCCCTGATGCTGGTCACGGCTCTTTCGCCGCACATCGGCTACGCGCAAGCGGCTAAGCTAGCTCAAACGGCACAAAAAAACGGCCAGTCGCTGCGCGAGGCAGCGCTCGCCTCAGGTGCAGTGACAGCCGAACAGTTTGACGCGTGGGTCGACCCGCTGAAAATGACCAACGCCGCTCAGAAGTAATCTTTGCGGTGCAGCCACCAGGCCACGGCGCCGCTGATGCCCGCCGCCAGCGCCAGCGTCAGCCAGAACCCATACACCGGCTGACCCTTCCAGGGGATCCAGGTGTTTTGGCCAAAAATGCCGGAAATGATGGGCGGAATCGCCAGCAGGATCGACACCGACGTCAGCATTTTCATGATCAGGTTCAAGTTGTTGCCGACCACCGAGGAAATCGCGCTGTTGTACTGATCCAAAATTTCCTCAGTGCTTGCCACCGTCGTCAGGATCTGGCGCACCTTCACGTCCAGCAGAAACAAGACACGGGCATCACTGGCCGCCAGAAAATAACGGTCGCTATCGCGGATGTCCGCCACCAGGGTCTTGGTGCGAGTCAGCGCAGCGTTGAAGTACACCAGCCCTTTTTCCAGACTCATCACTTCACAAATCAGTGTGTTCTTGGCCGAATTCTTGACCTGCTTTTCCATCTTGTGCGTGCTGTCGGCCATATCGTCAATGTCCTTGGTGTAGCAGTCCAGTACCCGGTCGACAATGCGCAAGGCCAAGCTGTCGGCGGTTTCGACCTGGTCCAGCGCCTGCAAGTATGCATCCATGAGCCGCGGCTTGTCGCGGCTGATCGTGACCAGCTCATCGGCCAGCAAAATCAAGGCGATCGGCATGGTTGCGTACGTGCGATGGCCCGTATCGCCCTGGTAGGCATAAGGTTCGCGCACCAGGATGAAGCCAGGGGCGTCAGCGCCTTCGCGCAACGCTTCACTGCGCGCGTCCTCGTGGTCGTCAAGCGCCGCTTCCACGTAGCCGTCCGGCAACTCGTATTGCGCCTTTAAGGCCTGCAGCTCAGCCTCGCTTGGGTCAAAGACACAGTGCCAGCACGCCCCGCTGGTTTCCGTGGCGCTGGTGGTTTGAGACTGTTTGATCGCGTAGTCTTTTTGCATAAGACACCTCCCCTTTAATTGTAGAGAGGTGCCCTCGCGCTTTGCACGTCCGACGCTTTAGAAGTAGTCCTTCTTGTGCAGCCAGTATGCTGTGGCCACACACAGGACAATGGTGGCAAAAATCAGGGCCCAAAACCCCCAGATGCTTTGCTGCCACGGCACGCGGGTGTTCATGCCCCACAGACTGCCGACGATGCTCGGGATCGTCATGATGATGGACACCGACGTCAGCACCTTCATGATCAGGTTAAGGTTATTCGACACCACCGAGGACACCGTGGCATTATACTGGTCGAGGATCGCCGAGTTGGATTGGGCCAGCGTGTAGGCCTGGTGCGCGGTGCGCTCGGCGATCACCAGCTTGCGGCGGTGAGCCGGGTCACTGGCAAAATACGCCGACGCCTGAAGCTGCGGCCAGATATTCTGGGAGTCCGTTAAGGCCGAGGTGAAAAAGACCAGGCTTTTTTCCACGGCCATGATTTCATACAGCAGCGTGTTGTGTGACGCGTTGCCGACCCGAATTTCCATGCTTTGGGTCTGCGACGCCAGCTGGTCCGTGTCATTGAGAAATTGGGCAAACACCAGATTCAGCACACTCAGCGAATAGACGATTGGGTCTGCCGTGGTCGCACTGGCTTGCAGGCAGCGGTTGTGAATGGTCAGCTTGCGCGGGCTGACCGTCGTCACCAGGTCATCCTGAATGATGATTGCCAGCGGACTGGTCGCGTAGGTCCGCTCCCCATTTTTGCTGATGGTCTGGTACGGGCAGCGCACCAGGATCAGGCCGGCCCCGCTTTTATCGTCCATGCCTTCCACGCGCGGATTCTCGTGGGCGTTGAACACCGGGGTCATGTAGTCGATGGGGATGTGATACTGCGCGGCCAGGTCGTGGCATTCTTCCTGGGTGGCCTCCTGAACGGACAGCCACTGCGGGGCGGCGGCTGGACTGTTCCCTTTCACGCCAAGTGTGGTTAATAGATGCATCTCACACCTCCTGAACTTGATGGTTTTAAGTTTAGCACTTCAAGGCAGTCCCAACTGCCTTGACCCGCGCCTTGAATAAGCCTTTAATTTGGGTATTGGTAGTTTCAGAAAGGAGTCTTCACGATGGAGTTCATTCCCGTTAGGATTTACGCCCATGAGCAGCCGGAGGGGTACCGGCTTTTGGTCGACCGGGTCTGGCCACGCGGCGTCAGCAAGATCAACGCTCGGCTCGACGACTGGGCCAAGCAAATTGCCCCATCAACCGAACTGCGCAAGTGGTACGGCCACGACCCGGCAAAAGCCGAGGAATTCAATCGCCGCTACATTGCCGAGCTCGACGCCAATCCGGAAACCCCGGATTTTCTGCAAAAAATTCGCCAGCTCGACACCGACAAAGTGCTCCTGCTCTTCGGGGCCAAGGATGAAGCTGACAACAATGCCACGGTGCTCGCAGACTACCTGAAGGAGAAAATCGGCTAGTGCAAACCAAACCCGAATTCCGCAAGGCCCAGCTCAAGCGGCTCAACGCTGCGGCCAAGCAAACGCAGGCCGAAAGTGCCGGCCTGATCGACCAGCTGCTGGCGCTGCCGCAGTGGCAATCCGCCCGCACTATCGCCACCACCGTCAGCGGCCCGATCGAAGTGACCACCGGCGGCATTATCGAAGCGGCGCAGCAGGCCGGCAAAACGGTGCTGCTGCCGCGCGTGATGCCGCACCGCCAAATGGCCTTTTTGAAAGACCCAGGCAGCGCCAATCGCGTCACCAGCAAGTTCGGCATCCCCGAGCCCCCTTACGTTGAGGCCGCAGTCGATCAGCACCCCGACCTGGTGATCGTGCCCGGGGTCGCCTTCGTACCGGCCACCGGCGCCCGCATCGGCTTTGGCGCCGGCTACTACGACCGCTTCTTGGCGAAGTACGATGGCCCCACCGTCGCTTTGGTCCCCAGTGTCATGAATTTTGCCGCGCCGGCGTGGCCGGTCGAAGCTTTCGACGTCCTGATCCAAACGCTGCTGACCGTTTAGTCTCGCAGCGAAAAACCAGCGGCAAGGTGTTTGCCGCATGTGAGGAGTAATTTTTTGACTAGTTTTCTCTCAAGTTTAGGCGGGGTCTCCGAGATCTTGATCCTGGTCGCCATCGGCTACGGGCTGACCGCCCTGGGGTGGTTCAACGACCGCTCCAGCCGTGTGATCGCCAAGGTCGTCACCCAGGTCGCCCTGCCCGCCTACATGATCGAAACCATCTGCTCGCGCTTTTCCGCAAGGGAGCTGGCGGCACTGCTGCCGGACCTGCGCTTTCCAGTGCTGTCGATGGCCGTCCTGTTTGCCCTGTCCTTTGTGGTGGCGCGCGTGATTCGCGTTGACCCCAAGCGCCGCGGCCTGTTCAAGTCCATGTTTTTTAACTCCAACACGGTGTTTATCGGCCTGCCGGTCAACCTGGCGCTGTTTGGGCCGAAAAGCGTGCCGTATGTGCTGGTTTACTACATGGCCAACACCACCATTTTCTGGACGATCGGGGTTTACTTGATCCAGCGCGACGGCCCGCACGCCGCCCACTTTGACCTCAAGCAGACGCTGGGGAAAATTTTCTCGCCGCCGCTTTTGGGCTTCATGGTCGGCGTCGTGCTCGTCCTGCTGCATGTGCAGCTGCCGAGCTTTCTCTCGGCCACTTTAGGCTACGTTGGTGACCTGACCATCCCGGGCTCCATGTTCTTCATCGGCATCGCGATGTACCAGGCCGGCATCAAAAACATCCGCTTCGACCGCGAACTGCTCGGCGTGTTCTCTGGGCGCTTCGTCTTTGCGCCGCTGGTGATGTACGCGCTGGTCGCCTTCGCCCCGGTCCCGCTGCTCATGAAGCAAGTCTTCATCCTGCAGTCCTGCATGCCGGTCATGACTAACGCCCCGGTCGTCGCCAAGCTGTACGGCGCCGATTCGAAAAACGCCGCGATCACCGTCTCCGCAACCACCCTGTTTGCCATCGTGGTGATCCCAATCGTCATGACCTTAGTGCAACATCTGTGAGGTAAATACATTGAAGAAAATTCTGCTTAGCGCTGCGCTGGTGCTGGTCCTCGCCGGCTGCGGCAGTCAAAAAAAAGCGCCGCAAACCAGCTCGAGCAGCAGCGTCAAAATCAGCAAACAGGCGGCACCGAAAAAACGGCCCAACACCAAGGCCGGCATGGATGATCTGATCGGCCACTACTGGGTCAACACTGCGGATGCGAGTGAAGTCCTGCAGATCACCGCCTCAACTGATGGCTACTTTGTGGACGTCCAGCGCTATTCGCAGGCTCAGGCCGGTTATGCGACGGCCAGTGCCGGGGTGTTTGCCGCCAGGCTGGTCCTGTGCAAGCACACATACACTTTCACCGGCCGCGCGCAGCCGAATGCGCAAAGCAGCACATGGGTCTTCCAGAAGCTCAGTGCGACCAAGATCAAACAACTGCCGGACGGGCCCCTGTTTCGGCAGGTCAAAAACGACGACCTCAGCACCATTAAACATTAAAGAGAAAGTAAGCCAAAATTGCTTAGTCGCGTTCCATAAAGCAACGTCCAAGCGCACAAACGCCCCTGCACCGCGATTTTAAAAACAAATCGTGGCGCAGGGGCGCTTGTGCTTTGAGCTAAACCCGCTTGATGGCTCAGCCTTTTGACGTTTGTGCTTATTTAACTTCGCTGCGGTACAGGCCAACGACCACACCCAGAATGGAGACGTCGTCGAAGTACATGTCCGACATGGAATCATTTTCCGGGTGCAGCCGCACACCGCCGTTTTCGCGGTAGAAGCGCTTGACCGTCGCCTCGTCGTCCTGGGTCATGGCGACCACAATCTGACCGTTCTCGGCGGTTTCCTGCTTCTTGATGATCAGCTTGTCGCCATCCAGAATGCCGATCTTGATCATGGACGAACCGGAAACTTCCAGGATAAACAGGTCATCTGCAATGTACTCCAGATCATCTGGAATCGGAAAATAGCCATCGATGTTCTCAATCGCGGTGATCGGCACCCCGGCGGCAACCGTACCGACGATTGGGATGCCTTCTTCGGCAATCCCGATGTATGACAAGCCGGCTTTGGTCAGCATCAGCGTGCGCGGCTTGGCCGGGTCCTTGGCAATGTAGCCTTCCGCCAGGAGCCGGTCGAGGTACGCGGCGACCGTGGAGCTGGAACTGAGGCCCACGTTTTTGCCGATTTCCCGCACGGTTGGTGGAAACCCATTGGTTTGAATTGAATCATGAATCGTGTGTAGGATCTGCTTCCAACGTTTCTGACTTGCTTGGGATGGCATGGCCGTCCGCCTCCGCTCTCTAGTTTTCTTTATCATACCAGCGGGAACGCTTGTTTGCAAGCAAAAGGACCGCAGCTTAGGAAAGCATCAAAAAAGACCGCCCAAGCGGTCTCATGTGAACCCTAGAAGCGATGCATCAGGTCCAGCCGGTGCAGCTGCCGGCGGTCGCACTTATTGCGCTGCATCAGGTAGACGCCGCCGAACAACATGTCGACTGCGATCAGCCCGATTCCGAGCACGGTATTGATGACTAGCAGGACCACGGTCACTGCGATCAATGCGCGCAGACTCCACTTCATGACTTTCATACTCATTGGACGCCCCCCTCTCGTAATTTTGATAGTTCTGATTATACCCGAAATCTTGCTTTTGTAAAGGTTCTGTATATAATCAATTTACATTCGGGGCAATTCGGCCGGCACTTGGCATTTATTCTTTACAATTCACAAACAAATCAGCCTTGCGCCGGATTCGCTTTCACCCCCTCATTTAGGTATCATAGAAGTAGTCAACAAACTCAAAGGGGTGCGCGCATGCAAACGAAACGCTCACAGTTTTACCAGCGGTTTTTAAACAACAAGTTTGCCGTGATCCTGGTCGATCTGGTGCTCGCGTTGCTCGCGATTTTTATTTTCACCAAAATTGCCTGGGTGTTTCAGCCTGTGGTCAGTTTTCTGAGCATCGTCGCCCCGCCGTTCATCCTCGCCGGAATCCTGTTCTACATGCTCAACCCCGTCGTCAACTGGCTGCATCAGCGCGGCCTCAACCGACTGCTGGCCATCGCGTTGGTCTTCCTCCTCGTGATTGGGCTGATCGTCCTAGCCATCACTCGCGTTGTGCCGCCCATCGAAAGCCAGCTGCGCAGCTTCATTAATGCGACTCCGACTTACTGGGACGAGTTCGTCCGGTGGATCACCGACCTGAATAACCAGCAGAACATTTTCAGCGACAAGCAGCTGAGTCAGTTCGCCGGCGAGATCCAAACTTGGGTCTCCAAGCGCGGCTCGACCATCTTGTCGGGGACGCTGTCGTCCTTGTCCTCGATCATCTCCACTGTCGGCACCGTGGTGGTTACCGTGGCGACCGCGCCGATCATTTTGTTCTTCATGCTCAAAGAGGGCAACAAGTTCACGCCAATGATCCTGCACCTGGTCCCAACCAAGCAGCGCAAGAGCTTTGGCGACATGCTGCACGAGATGAACGTCAAGGTCGGCTCGTACGTGCAAGGCCAGCTGACCGTCGCCATCGCCGTCGGGATCATTTTCATGGTCGGCTATTCGATCATCGGCCTGCGCTACGGCCTGATCTTTGGGATGCTGGCGGCACCGTTGAACCTGATCCCCTACTTTGGTTCCGCGCTCGCGATGGTGCCAGCGCTGATCATGGGCGCCATTCAGGGGCCGAAGATGTTCATCGCGGTAATCGTCGTCTTCTTCATCGAGTGGCTGCTCGAGACGCAATTGATCTCCCCGTTTGTCATGGGGAGTAAACTAGAGATGCACCCGATCACCATTGTCGTGGTCCTGCTGACAGCAGGGTCCATGTTCGGACTGGTGGGTGTGATCTTGGGAATCCCCGGCTTTGCGGTGATCAAGATCGTGGTGGTGCGCCTGTTCAG
This sequence comes from Lacticaseibacillus sp. 53-4, assembly GCF_016861805.1. Classification (NCBI taxonomy): domain Bacteria; kingdom Bacillati; phylum Bacillota; class Bacilli; order Lactobacillales; family Lactobacillaceae; genus Lacticaseibacillus; species Lacticaseibacillus sp. 53-4. The sequence goes on along the minus strand of NZ_BOLT01000005.1, from coordinate 36,054 downwards.
ATGGTACCAGCAAGTCTCCGGGCTCTACCCCAGCGATGTTCCCGACAAGACCCTGCAACTCACCTCGCAGGAGAAAGCAGATAACTCAAAATGAACACTTTTCTGATACTTTTAGATGCCGCACTGATCGGACTGGGCGCGTATTACCTGTTCTGGCAGAGTAAAATCGACGTGCGCGGCGCGTATTCGACCTTTCAGTTGGTCATGGCCGTCTTCTTTGGCTTCTGGTTCGTCAGCACCGGCGTCGGCAACATGTACTATGTCGTCTTCATGGCGGCCTTCCTGACTCTGACCGTGATGACAGGCAGCACCGGCCTGACGCCAACGCGCCTGATCAACGTGGGCCTGTTCTCACGGGTCATCCCTTACACGCGCCTGGTCGGTGTCACCTTGACCCCACTGCAGCTGCCCAATGGCCAGGCCATGGTCGTGGCTGTGTTTGGCCTGTCCGCCCGCCGCTTCGTGCGCCTGACCTTCCGCAGCGATCTGCAGTCGCTGATCCAAGTGCTGCGCCCGCGGGTGCCGCAAAACGTCGAGATCCGCGTGCAGCAGGTCCAGTAATTTTTTCATTGAAATGCAAAACCGCTTGGCCCGTCACAGACAGGTCAAGCGGTTTTAATTTGCCCAGCCGGCTTACTTGCCGGCATCCGGGTCATGATCGTGCGCCTGCTCGCCGAAGTAATCCGGCGGCATCGGGCCGCGGTCGATTGGGCGATTCGGCTGGCGAAAGGCAAACAGCCCGGCCAATGCCGCCACCAGCAGCACGGTCGCGCCGATCACCTGCCACATCAGCAGCAGCCCAATCAGGTACACGTACAGCAGCGCCACGATGGCCAGACCGAACAGGAAGTCGATGAAGAACCGGGTCACGCGCGTGTGGGCGGCAGAATCAAAGTAGGCCAAAAGCCCCAGGAGAATCACCGTGCCGAAGCCGAAGCTGAGCGCGGCGGTCATCGCGATCGGCGTCTGCGGCTGCGTCACGTACCACGCAAACCAGCTGAACAAGCAGCCAAACACAAATAAGAGCAGGTTGATCCAAAGCTGGGTCCGCGACCCCTTTTTATTGCTGCGCATACGCGGCCTTCTTTCAGTAAGTTCATCAAGCAAGTCAAAAACAGCTACAATTAATATAGCACATTCGAAGGGAGTCGTATTCTATGTTCGAAAACCTTGGCTTTGCCGCCTATGACGGCCTGGCCCTTGATGATCCCACCAGCCTGGTGCCGATCGACCTGAAGCGGCCCAGTGCCGGGGCAAATGATGTGGTCGTCCAGGTTCGAGCCATCGCCCTCAACCCGGTCGATGAAAAGCAGCGCGCAGCCCTGGCCAAGCAGACGCAGCCGCGCATCCTCGGCTACGACGCGTGCGGCACGATCGCCGCAGTCGGCAGCCGCGTCACCCGGTTTAAGCCAGGCGAGCGCGTCATGTACGCCGGCACCACCAAGCGCCCCGGCAGCTTCCAGCAGTTCCAGGCCGTATCCGCCGACCTGATTGCCGCGGCGCCAGCCAATTTGACGGCCGGCGAGGCGGCCGCGCTGCCGCTGGTCGGCTTGACCGCCTGGGAGCTGCTGTTTGAAAAAATGCACTTCACCCCGGCCGCAGACGCCAACCGCGGCAAGACCCTGCTGATCATCAACGGCGCAGGCGGTGTGGGCTCGATGCTCAGCCAGCTGGCGCACTGGACCGGCATGACCGTGCTCGCCACTGCCAGTCCGCGGCATTTTGACTGGCTGACGCAACACGGCACGGCCGTCCCGCTGGACTACCACGACGACTTGATCGGCGCCGTCCACCAGGCAGGCTATCCGATCGTCGATGCCGTCGCCATTTTATACGCGACCGAGCCTTACCTGGGACTGGCAGCGCAACTGGTCGCCCCGTTTGGCCACGTCGGCGCGCTCGCGACGCCGCAGGGACCGCTGGAGGTCACCGCGCTCAAGGGCAAAGCGGCAAGCCTCGACTTTGAGTTCATGTTCGCGAAAAGCGATTACCACCATGACATGGCTAGCCAGGGCCACATTCTCTCTCAGTTGGCCACGCTGGCGTCAGTCGGGTTGCTCGATCCCAGCGTCACGACCCGCTACGATCGCATCACCATTGCCAACATCAAGGCTGGCCTGGCCACCTTGATGGCCGGTCACCAAACTGGCAAGATCGTCCTTGATGGACCTTTTGAAGGGTAAATGAAAACAAGGTGAAGACGTTTCATGGCGTCTTCACCTTGTTTTGTCGATTGAGCCTATTTGGCAAAGCCCAGCGCCTTTTGGAGCACGGCCTTAGCCTGCGCCTCGGAGAAGCGCTTGGGATCAAAAATGATCGACCCAGGGCCCATGTAGTAGTGGAACAGCTTCAAGGTGCCGCGCGGGGTCAGCGTGCGCAGGCGCAGCTCGTCGTTGACTTGGGCTAGGTACTCATCGCACCACTTCTCGTCCATCATGGCCGGCTCGTCGCGCTCGGTGATGTAGCCCTGCTCCAGCAGCAGGTTGGCCCCTTCGGCTTTTTGCTCTCTTGAGACGTTTTCTGTTGGCTCCATGTCTGCCTCCCTGCTCGGACTAGAACTTCGGCTCCAGCAGCTTGCGCGGCCGCACAAACGTGGCCACCTTCGTATCGCTGCCGCGCTTAAAGCCGGCGTGTTCATAAAAAGCCGCCATGGCTTCATTGGTCGTGACGATCACAATGCGGTCGACCTGCTTGAAGTACTCGTCGAATTGGTCCAGCAGCTCGGTGCCAATGCCCTGATGCTGATACTCAGGCAGCACGATCAGATCCTGCACAAAGACAATGGTGTGCATGTCCGACACGCCGCGAATCACGCCGACCAGCTTGTCGCCGTCGCGCGCTGTGAGTAGCGTCGAATTGGCAATGCCGCGCGCCGTTTCCGCTGGGTCATTGAGGTAATGCGTCATGTGGACCGCGCCGTAAAGCGCCTTGATTTCATGGATCGTCAGTGCCGATTCAAACGTGTAATTCAAAATTTAACCTCCCGAATTCAGTTGCCAGGTTAAATTTTAACCCAAGCCGCACTTAATTCAAGAGAAAGTCGTGTTGGCCTATTTCTTTTCAGTAAAATCCAAGAACCCCATGTCGCTGTCGATGACGCCTCCATCCCCGCTGAGCTGCATCGTGTTCAACGTCTGGTTCAGGTGGACGGTCAGGTGTTCATCCAGGTCTTCGGCCGAGTAGTCCTTGATCAGGATCGGCCCCAGGTTCGAGTCGACCACAACGTTGTACCCGTCGGTGGGCGCGGTTTGAGCCACCACATTCAGCGTGAATTGAATCATCATGTGGATCATGGCGTGCTGCGAGTACTGGCCGACTCCATCCTCAAACGTTAATAGCAATTTCTTGTCTGGTCCCAGGTGCGGCTGGATCTTCGTTGCCGCCGCGTCGTCAAAAGTTAGCTCCATTTCATGCACCTCCAGGCTTAGCCTAAGCCCTGATTTTGAAAAGGGCAATTGATTGTGCTTGGCGCAGCAAAATTTTTTTGATTAGGGCCGTGAACGTCACAATTTCTTCACATTATGGGACTAAATTAACCTGTATAGAAATGAGCCACCCACTCATTTCCATACCCATACCCAACTTTTTCATTTTTACTCCTCCAAAGTAAAAATCGCGAGACGGCCGCCCAGCCGTTTCGCCAATCCTTACTCCTTGGCCATCACCCACCCAGTGATGGCCTTTTTTGCGCAGTCTCTTAGCGCTTTAGCGCTTAGAGACTGCCACTCGACGGCAGGCTGCAACGCAGCCTGGCTAGAGAGCGCACTAAAACACCGCCCCGCTTAGAGCGCGCTACTCGACGACAGACCGCAACGTAGCCTGGCTAGAGAGCGGGCCAAAATGCCGTGCCACATAGAGCTCGCTACTCACAGCCAGGTTGCCATACAGCCTGTCTACAGCACCCGATATTCTTATAAACCCTATTATCCCGCTCCCGCGTGTCGAACCAGTCACGCGGTTTTTTTGACCGGATACGCACCAGGTATTTCACTCAGCGAATTTTAATGGTCTAATAATGAAGTACCAAGCGAGGAGGTGGGGCAATGAAAATCAGGGTTGAAACTGATCCGGACCTGAAAGAACCGGAACTGGTCATTCGGGCCAAGGATCAGGAGACGGCCGCCGCGGTGAAAGACGCCCTGGCCACACCCACTGCCCCCACCCTGCCTGTGTTTCAGGACACGCTGGAGCGCTTCCTGCCGCTGCCGACGATCCTGTTCATCGAAACGCAGGATCGCACACTCCAGGTTCACACTAAAGACGACATTTTTACCAGCAAGCAAAAGCTGTACGAGCTGGCCGGGTCGCTGCCCGGCAGTTTCATGCAGGTGGCCAAGTCGGTGATCATCAACTTAAACCAAGTTGCGGCGATCAACCGCTCGCTGTCGGATTGCCTAGTGGAATTTCAAAACAGTCACAAACAGGTCTACGCGTCGCGGCGCTATTACAAGGCGCTGGTCGAGCGGCTAAACGAAATGAGGGGTTTGTAATGGAAACCAAACAAGTTAAATGGGGTCACTGGTTCTGGGGGTTGTTCTTCGTCGTCTGCGCCGGCATCTTAGTGCTGAGCCAGCTCGGCCTCTTCACCTATCACCTGCGCTTTTGGACGCTGGTCCTGGTGCTGATCCTGGTGGCCGCCGCCATCAAGAGCCTGGCCAGCCTGTCGTTCGCAGGGCTCTCGTTCAGCCTCGCGTTTCTAGCGATGCTCTTCGCCAAACCGCTAGGCATCCAGCAACTCGTGCCGTGGACAGTTCTCGGTGCGGCCCTGCTGCTTTCGATTGGCCTGACCTTGCTGTTCAAGCCGCTGAAAAAACACCACTTCAGCGTCGTCACCATTAATGACAAGCATTACACGATCAGCGAGCTGCGGCAGCTGCAAAAAGAGGCCAAGCAAGCGCCAAGCTACGTCCCAAGCAGTGAATCCGCCGACGTCACCGTCAACGTGAAACTCGGCAGCGCCACCCGCTACGTCCAGCAAGGCGACTTCCGCCACGCGGTGATCCGCACCAATCTGGGCGACGTCAAGGTCTTTTTTGACAAGGCAACCATCATCAACGAACCGGCCTTGATTGAGGTGCTCGGTCAGATGGGCGACATCAGCCTATACATCCCGCGCGACTGGAACGTCCAGCCGAACCTGGGCAACTTCGCGGTCGACTTCAACGAAAAAGGCGAGACCCCGACCAAGACCGGTCCGCTCGTGGTCCTCGCCGGCGATTTTAAAATGGGCGACGTCACGATCCACTACATCTAGGAGCTCGCTATGAAAAATCTTACGCCTCAAACCATCAAGATGCTGGTGCTGAAATTCGCCGGCACCTTCGGGTCAAGCATGCTCTCGTTTGCCATTGGCCTGTACATTCTCCACCGCACCGGCTCTGCGCTCAGCATGGGCGTCACCATGATCACCGGCCCCATCGTCTCTTTGATTTTGACCCCGTTTGTCGGGTACGTGGTCGACACCATGAACCACCGCCGCATTATGATCACCGCGCAGGTCACCACCAGCATCGCACTGGTGCTGTTCGGCTTCGGCTTTCGGCTCTGGCCAGCGCAGTATTACCCAGAAATGATTGCCCTCATCATCGCGCTGCAGGTAACCGACAATTTTCTCAGCACGACCCTGACGGCCAGTCTGGTCCAACTGTTTGCGCCCGATGAGCTGCAGCGGGTCAACTCCCTGAACCAATCCATCGCCAGCCTCGCCTTGTTCCTGGCACCGCTGATGGGGGCCATGCTGTACACGCTGGTGTCGATCGACACCTTTGCCTTTATTGAAGTGCTGTTCGAGCTGACCGCGTTGGTCGCCATTTTCCTGCTGAAGTTTCAGCCCTTCGCGGCCCAAACGCCAGCCCAGGCGGCGGAAGTGCAAGAATCCGTCTGGCAGAATTTCAAAACCGGCTTTGCCTACCTGAAAAGTCAGCAGCTGATCTTCATCCTGACCGTGTCCTCGGCCTTTCTGAATTTCCTGTTCGCCGCCGTGAACGTCGGCCTGCCGTACCTGCTGATCCAAACCATGAAAATGACCAATAACCAGTACGGCTTCGTCGACTCTGGCTTTGCCATTGGCATGTTTGGCGGCGGCATCTTGCTGTCGATGCTGAAAATGCGCAGCCACCCGATCAAATTCTCGTTCTTTAACATCATTCTGCTGGCGATTCTCTTCACCTTCACCGGTCTGCCTGCCGTGCTACGCTGGACGGGGCTTTTAAGCACCGGCTACTTCTGGATTCAAAACATCGTCAACGGGGTCTTGATCGTGCTAATCAACACGCCGATCAACACCTTCATGCAGCAAGTGATCCCGCATCACCTGCAGGGCCGCGTGTTCTCGCTCGACGGCACGATTTCCCAGATGCTGGCCCCGCTGGGCACGTTAATGTTCGGGGTGCTGTTTGATCACCTCGCCGCCCCGCTGCTGTTTGGCGTCACTGGCATCGTCCTGATTATTTTCACGCTGATTGTGACTGGTCTGATCAGACGCAGCCATCTGTATGACAAGCCCGAGAACCAGGTGCCAGCAGCTGCCAACTGAAGCCAGCGCCAAGCAAAATCGCCCACGAAAGTCAGGAATCTTTTTGAAGAATTTAACCCCTCAAACCATTAAAACGCTGGTCTTAAAATTCGCCGGCACGTTCGGGTCAAGCATGCTGTCTTTTGCCATCGGCCTGTACATTCTGCACCGCACCGGCTCCGCCCTCAGCATGGGCGTCACGCTTGTCACCGGACCGGTGGTGTCGCTGCTGCTGACGCCGTTTGTCGGCTATGTCGTGGACACCATGAGCCACCGGCGCATCATGCTGAGCGCGCAGGTGGTCACTAGTGCCGCGCTGGTGGCTTTTGGGGTCGTCTTTAAGCTCTGGCCCGCGCAGTACTACGCGGAACTGATTGCATTGATCATCGTGCTGCAGGTGACTGACAATTTCCTCAGCACCACGCTGACCGCCAGCCTGGTACAGCTGTTTGAGGGCAGCGAGCTGCAGCGGGTCAACTCGCTGAATCAGTCCATCACCAGCCTGGCCGCCTTCCTGGCGCCGCTGATCGGCGCGTGGCTCTACACGCTGGTGGCTATCGACACCTTCGCCTACATCGAGGTACTGTTCGAACTGACCGCGCTGGTCGCGATCCTGCTGCTGAAATTCCGCCTGGTCCCCCCGCTCACCACACCGCAGCCGCGCGAGTCCGTCCTGAACAACTTTAAGACCGGGTTCGCCTATGTCAAAAGCCAGAAGCTGATTCTGACCGTCATGATTTCCTCAGCCGCGGTCAACTTCTTGTTTGCGGCCATGAATGTTGGCCTGCCGTATCTGCTCATTCAGACGCTGAAGCTTTCCAACCAGCAATACGGGCTGGTGGATTCCGGCTTTGCCGTGGGCATGTTCAGCGGCGGCATTCTGCTGGCGGCCATCACCATCCGCACTCACCCCATCCGTTTTTCCTACTTTAACCTGTTCCTGCTGGGCGCCATGTTCACGACTACCGGACTGCCGGCCTTGTTCTCCTGGCCCAGCTGGCTCAGCACCGCCTTTTTCTGGCTGCAAAGCATGCTCAACGGCGTCCTGATGGTACTGATCAACACCCCTGCAAACACGTTCAAGCAACGGATTATTCCGCAGAATCTGCAAGGCCGCGTCTTTTCCCTCGACCTCACGATTTCGACGCTGCTTGCGCCAATCGGCACGCTGGTGTTCGGGGCCCTGTTTGATCACTTCGCGGCGCCTTTGCTGTTTGGCATCGCCGGCAGCGGCCTGCTGCTGCTGACCCTGGTCGTCACCACCGTCATCAGCCGGCAGCACCTGCTGGACCGGCCAGAAAATCAGGTGCCGGAAGACACTCACGATTAAGCCAAAAAAATGGCTCAGAGCGTCGCGGGACGCTCTGAGCCATTTTGATTGCCATCACTTATTGCCCTTCGCTGAGCAGGTAACGGCTGGTGCGCTTTTCCAGCCAGCTCTGGACGCCGGTCAAAACCGTCGTCAGCATCAGATACAGGAAAGCGACTAGGCTGTAGGACACCAGCGGGTTGTAGTAAAGCGCCGCGAATTGCTGGCTGACCTGAAACATCTCGATGATCGTGATGCCGCTGGCCAAGCTCGTGTCCTTGATCAAGCTGATGAAACTGTTGGACAGCGGCGGCAGCGCGATGCGCAGCGCCTGCGGGAAGATGACCAGTCGCAGGATCAGCGACTTTTTCATTCCCAGCGCCTTGGCCGCGTCCCACTGCGTCTTCGGTACCGACAAAATCGCCGCGCGAATGGTTTCCGACGCGTACGCGCCGGTGTTCAGCGAAAAGGTCAGGATGCCGGCCGTCCAGGCGTTCAGCTCGATGATGGCATGACCGTTCATCTTCAGGTACGGCAGGCCGAAGAAAATCAGAAACAGCTGCACCAACAGCGGCGTGCCGCGAAAGATCCAGACGTAAAACCAGGTCAGGCCTTTCAGCCCCCGCATGACCGGCTGATGCGACGGCGAGATCCGGACAAGGGCGACCAGCACCGCCAAAATCAGCCCTAACGCAAACGAAATCAACGTAATTGGAATGGTGTACTTGAGCATCGCCACCAGCAATTCCGGCAGTGACTTCAGCACAATTTGCCAGGCACTCATCAAATCCCTCCTTCTCTCACCGTCGCTCGATTATTTCGTGATGTCGCTGCCGAAGTATTTCTTCGAGAGCTTACCGAGCTGGCCGTTCTTGCGCAGCTTTTCAATCGCCTTGGTGACCTGCTTTTGCAGTGGGCCTTCGTCTTTGCGCAGCAGGCCGCGCGCCGGCGTGGCCTTAATCGCATTGCCGACCGGAATCAGCTTAATATCCGCATTCGGCTGCTGCTTGAGGTAGGAGTGGAAGGACGCGGTGTCATTGACCGTGCCATCCGCCCGGCCCTGTTCGATCAGCGTAACCGACTGGGCGAAGCCGTCAACTGGGACAATCACCCCGCCGAGCTTCTTCACGTTTGCCGCGTTGTTCGAGGTGACACTTTGGGCCATTTTCTTGCCCTTGATGTCCTTGATTGATTTAATGGTCGTGTTGCCCTTTTTGACCGCCAGCTCGGACTTGCCTGAGGTATATGGCACCGTGAAGCGATACTTGGCGGCGCGCTCAGGGGTCTTGGCCACGTTGTTCAAGATCAGGTCGTACTTGTTGACGTTGAGGCCGGCAATCAGCGAGTCCCACTTGGTCTCCACAAACTTCGGCTTTAAGTTGAGCTCCTTGGCAATTTGCTTGCCCAGCTCAACTTCAAACCCGGTCAGCTTGCCATTTTCATGGTAGCTATACGGCTGGTAAGTGCCTTCCAGGCCAATGGTCAAGGTCTTCGGCGTCACCAGCTTGACAGTGTTATCGTTCGCCTTGCTACTGCTGCTTTGACTGTTGCCGCATGCGGCGAGCACGCCCACCATCAGCAGACTAGCCAACGCGATTAACCATTTTTTCATGAAATTTCCTCCGTTTCTGAAAATCAGCACCACCAATTATACACGACTTACTTTTGGTAATCGAGTGCTTCTAATCAGATTCTTTTAATGGCCACCGCCCGGCGAATCCTGACCGCACCAGGTACCAGAAAACCCCACTCGCCAAAGCGAATGGGGCATTTTGGTTGGCAACAGTTAGGCCTGACCTGCCAGGTCATCGTTGCCGATGACCATGTGCTTCTTGCGGTGCAGGATTTCTTCCTGACGGCCGTGAACCATTGGTCGCTTGTTCGGGTTGCCGAGGTAGCCGCACAGCCGCTTGACGACATCGCAGGTGTCCGGGTTGTGATTGCCGCACTGCGGGCATTCGTAGCCTTTTTCGGTCGCCTTGAACTCACCCTTGAACCCGCACTCGAAGCACTGGTCAATCGGGGTGTTGGTGCCCAGGTACCCGATCTTGTCGTACGCATAGTCCCAGACGGCTTCCAGGGCCTTCGGGTTTTGCTTCAGGTTCGGGTACTCGCAGTAGTGAATGAAACCGCCGGAGCAGTACTTCGGGTAGTCCTTTTCGAAGTCGAGCTTTTCAAACGGGGTCGGTGCCTTACGGACATCGTAATGAAAGGAGTTCGTGTAGTAATCCTTGTCCGTGATGTCTTTAACCACGCCGAAGCGCTTCTTATCCAGCCGGCAGAAGGTGTCGGTCAAGCTTTCGGACGGCGTGCCGTAAACGGAGAAGTGATAGCCGTACTGCTTCTCCCACTGCTTGCAGTGCTCGTACAGATCCTTGACCACGTCGATGGAAAAGGCCTTGGCCTCCGGGTTCTTCTCCCAGGCCGAGCCGTAAAAGACGGTGCCGACCTCGTACAAGCCGATGTAGCCCAGCGAAACCGTGGCGCGCGAGTTCTTGAAGAGCTCATCGACGCTTTGGTCATCATTCAGACGCTTGCCGAACGCGCCGTACTTGTACAGAATCGGCGCGGATTCCGGCGTCGCCTGCTTGGCGCGTTCGACCTTGTACACCAGGCCCTGCTTGCAGATGTCGAGCCGCTGCTCGAGAATCTTCCAGAACTTGTCCTTGTCGCCCTTGCTTTCCATCGCGATGCGCGGCAGGTTGACGGTAATGACACCCAGGTTCATGCGGCCGGCGTTGACTTCCTCGCCGGTGTCCGGATCCGTCCAGCCCTGCAAAAACGACCGGCAGCCCATCGGCGCCTTGAAGGAACCGGTCAGCTTTTTAATCATGTCGTACGACAGAATGTCCGGGTACATGCGCTTGGTGGCGCACTCGACGGCCAGCTCCTTGATGTCGTAGTTCGGATCGCCGGGGTGCAGGTTCAGCCCTTTTTTGATGGTGAAGACCAGCTTTGGAAAAATCGCGGTGCGCTTCTCCTTGCCTAGTCCATCAATGCGAATCTTGAGAATGTCCTTTTGGATCTCGCGTTCCAGCCAGTTCGTGCCCAGACCGAAGCCGACCGTCACAAAAGGCGTCTGGCCCTGCGTTGAGTACAAGGTGTTGACCTGGTACTCGAGCGTCTGCAGCGCGTCGTAAATATCCTTCTTGGTGCGGCGCTTGGCGTATGCCTCGGCTGTTTCGGCATCGATCGGCAGCTCCTTGGCTTCCTGCAGGTGCTTTTCGTAATTCTTCTGCGCAAACGGCGCGAGCACTTCATCGGTGCGGTCCGACGAGCAGCCGCCGTACTGGCTGGACGCGACGTTCGCGATGATCTGCGTCATCTGGGTGACGGCGACCTGAATGCTGTGAGCCGGCTCCACTTCGGCGTTGCCGATGCAAAAGCCGTGATTGAGCATTTCCTTAAAGTCGATCAGGCAGCAGTTGGTCTCGGCCATGTAAGGCGTGTAGTCGAGGTCGTGCCAGTGAATATCGCCGCGCAGGTGGGCATTTGCCACGGCCGGTGGCAGCATTTTCAGCCCGATGGCCTTGGCCACGGCGCCGGCGGTCAGGTCCCGCTGGGTCGAAAAGACGCGCGAGTCCTTATTGGCGTTTTCGTGCACAACAGTCGAGTCGCGGTCCAGCAGCTTCTGGACGTTGTAGTTGACGTCGGCCTTCTTCGACCGCTCAATATCGCGCTTCACGCGGTATTTCGTGTAGGCTTCACCCCAGTCGTACTGGTGCGCGTCAAGCAGCGCCTGCTCCACGATGCTTTGCACCTCGGGAATGCGTACGTCCTTGCTGAAGCGCTCGGTGATTGTGGCAACCGCGGCATCCGAGATCGATTCGATCAACGTGTAGTCGGTCGGCGCGAGTTCGCCGTTCACCGCCTTAGCCGCCTTCGTGATCGCGGCCGTGATCTTGCTTTGGTCAAAGTCGACAATCCGCCCGTCGCGTTTTTTTACGTTGATTTTTACTTTTAAATCGATCATGGATACCCTCTCCGTTCCTTTGTTCAGACTCGAACATCATAGAAACATTCTATCACGTTCCGGATTATATGGGCACTATATATGGCAAAAAGTCTGTCCAAATTGGCCAAAAACACTAGATATTGTATAGCGAACGATTTAATTTGAACCGTCTGGTTTCGTGAAAACCTAGGCCCGGCACCTCAGTCTTCAGACGGATTTTCGCCTGGAAACGCGCTGTTGTCCCCGGCCTTTGCTATACTGAAAGTATCATCTTATGGAGGCTCACTATGGAAACTGCGCAATGGAAACAAATCGGTGTCATCGCCGTGATCATCATCTTAGGACTGATACTGTTGCCGCTCGTGGCTGGCATCATCAGTCTGATCATCAAGATTGTCTTGTTCCTGGCTATTGTGGCCGGGCTGTACTGGGCATATGTCACATTTATCAAGAAATGACCTCAGTTGAGCCGGCCGCGTGCCGGCTTTTTGAGTACGCCACGTAAAAGTTCGGCAAAAAAAAAGCCGATGCCCTCAGCAACTATGCTGATTGCACCGACGCCTTTTTTTGACTTCTGGATCCTACGTGACTTGAACACGCGACCTCCTGCATGCCATGCAGGCACTCTCCCAGCTGAGCTAAGGACCCCTTCTAAGTAATAGATTATCGAAAAATGGTAGCGCTGGCAAGCGTCTCGTATCGGGTTTTTACAATTTCTGCGGGATGGTCAAAGCAAAAAAAGATTGCTGTGCCTCCGAAGAGGCGCAGCAATCTTCACTCTGGATCCGATGAGATTCGAACTCACGACCTCTGCCATGCGAAGGCAGCGCTCTCCCAACTGAGCTACGGACCCAAAACACAAGACTAATTGTAGCATACCCGTCGCGGCTGTAAAGAAGATTTTGGGCGAAGGGTGGGTGAGAATAGAATCTAGAATCGTTGTTCCTCGGCACCTTGCCTAACTGGGCTGCGAGTCAACAACGCCCACGCGCCTAAGCTACCTGTCCCCCTAAGTGCGCGAACCCTTCGCATCCTACTTAACTGGGCTCGGACTTGGCAACGGCCGAATGATTAGCTACGGCAACGACTTCGCCTGTTACACAGGCAAAGCCGCGGCCTAGGCTAATCATCAGCCTGAGTACGCCAAGTCTGTGCACCTTGCATCAAAAAAGGCCGCTGGGCAGCGGCCTGAGGAGTTGGCCAAGCGGTTTGGGGGACCACTTGGCGATTTTTACTTTGGAGGAGTAAAAATGAAAATTGGGTTGGGGTAGAAAGGCTTGCGCCATTTCTATGTTCTTATAATATCCATAAGTTGTGAAGAAAATATGAACATTTACAATATTAATTATGAATTGCATTAGTTATCTAACGGCGGCCGCTCGCCACGAGAAAATCGCGATCGACACGTACAGAATAATCGCCAACGCAAGAAACAGCGGATGGTAGCCCACCGCCTCGATCACCAGCGCCCCGGCGAGCGGTCCAACCGCCCGACCCGCAGACGCAAACATTTGAACGTAGCCCTGAAAGCGGCCTTTTTCGGTCAGGTCGGTGTACATGTCCACGTAGGTCGCCACCGAGGGCAGCGCGAGAATCTCACCCAGAGTGAGCACCCCCATCGCCAGCACGAACATCCAGTACGAACGAGCCGGAATCAGCAGCAAAAAGGCGGTGCCAAACAGCGCAAAACCGACGCCGAGACGCAGCCGCAAGTGAGCCGTGAGCCAATCGTCAAACAGGGTCAAGATCGGCTGGCCGAGCACGATCAGCACGGCGTTGAAGGTCCACAAAAACGAGTAATTGCGCACGTTCATGCCCAGGCTCAGCATGAAGGTCGAAATGTTGCTCTGCCACTGCTCGTACGCGACCCAGGTCAAAAATAATGTCGCAAGCAGCAGCATGATGTTGATCAGGTGTGGATTCCGCCGCGCGGCCTTCGCGGCTTTGACCCGTTCGGTGCTCGGCCGCGGCGTCACGTTGAAGTGCACCAGCGCCACCCCGAAGAACATGAGAAACATGACGAACGCCAGCGCGAAGATCCAGGCGATGCCCAGCGGCAGCACGTACCCGACGATCAGCGTGCCAATCACTAGGCCCAGATTTTGCATAAAGTACAGGACATTAAACACATAACTCGCGCGCCGGCTGGTCGAAAGCGTGGCAAACGAGTTGATCGCCGTGTTGACCAGGCCTGAGCCAAAGCCCATGACGACCAAAAGCAGCGGATAGGCCGGCCAGCCGTGCCAGAAAATCAGCGCAAGTGACGTGCCCACGTCCAGGGCGATCCCGGTCAAAATGGTGCGGTACGGTGACCAGCGGTCAAACAGGCGGCCGCCGATCAGGTTGCCCAGCATCATCGCCACGGAATTGAAAAACAACACGATGCCTGAAACGGTCAGCGACTCGCCGAGGTATTCGTGCATGTAGATTGTCGTCAGCGGCCAAATGAATGAAATCCCCGTGTTGGTGATCAAAGACCCCAGAAAAAGCCACTTGAGTGTGAGTGTTTTCTTCGCCATGCGCCCTTCCTCCTAAAGTCAGTCTGCTATTTATTTTATCCGGGCGCTGGCGCTTTGTCCGCCTAAATGGGCACATTCTCATTTTCAACGGTCATATTTCTGCGTTCTATAAGGAAACTTTTGATAACACCGGTTTCACCGACCTCACGGTTGCGGTAAACTGAACGTATCAGCTAAGAAGCGAGAGGAAATGCTATGACAGTAGAATCGAGCCTTAATTATCAAAATAACTTTTTTAATACATTCGCGCAGGCGTGGGCCGATCGGTCGACCTATCATCTGTATCAGGGAATCGATAAGACCGCCGAGACGCTGCGTCTGACATTGGCGGAAACGCCGGGCTACATCCTGGCTTATGACAAGTCCGCGGTGCACGAATTGCACGACTTTTTGCAGCAGGACTTCATCGCCTTTTTGCGCGAGCACATTCCGTTTTTTGAGGTGTCCGATCAGGGTGAGGTCTTCTTCGGCGACTGGTACCACCGCCGCCAGTTCGGCAGCATTGATGTCTTCGCCCGCAACATTGTACAGCGCACTGACGCCGAGCGCGCCATCCTGCCGCAGCTGCGTGCCTTTGCCAAGGATCCGGACCATTTTCTGGATCACCAGCTCGAAGCCATGCGCAAGGATACTTACCAGGAAGTCGACCGGCTGCACCGTCAGCTGGAAGACGCCGAAGCGGACGCGGCTGCCGACAACACCGCGCAGCCCGAGGCTACTGGCTCGCGGGTCCGCGGCTTTTTGAAGAGCTTCGTGGATCCCGACCAAGACCAAGGCAGTGCGCCGGCGCACAAGCCGGCCGGGCCAGATCAGAGTAAGCTCAGGGCCCGCTTTGACTCCGCCAAGGCCAGCGCCGATGAAGCCTTCGATGCGCAGAAGCGCCAGCTCCAGGTGGGCGCCGCAATCACGCGTTACGAGTACCAAGCGGTCACTTCCAATTACAGCTCCGTTGACCAGTTTGAAAATATTCTGGGCAGCCTGCAGGATGACTTCATGCAGGCACTGGCGCTGAAGGAGGAACAGGCTAATGCTTAATTTTAAAGATCAAGAGATCACCAAAATCGCCACGAGTGACTTGAACGCGCGACAAGCCCGCGACGCGATCACCATCGCCTACAGCAAGCGCATGGCCTTTCTGCGCAACGATCCGCTGTGGCAAGGCAACCTGCCTGCCATCCAGGCCGAGACCCTCAGCTACACCGCGCTGATGGCTGACAAGCTGCTCGAAGCCCTGCGCACCAGCAAGCAAATCGACAACACCTTTGCCGAGCGCCTCTGGTTTGAGCCGCAAGTAGGCGACGGCGATCACAGCACCATCACGATCTATCTGGCCAGCCCGGACAAAAACACCGAGCTTATGGCCATCGACGGCGCGCTGACCCCGAACGGCCGCTTGGTCGCCAAGAACCTGCCGACCCTGCTTCAAATCACCGCTAAAGACCCTGACCTGGGGTACACAGACGGCGAGCTGCAGGCGCTGGCGGCCATGATCAAAGTGCTATACACCGCAGATTTCAGCTTCGCCACCATTGACGAAACCGTCCTGCAGCCAGTCGACGGGCTGAGTTTTGCCACCAAGTTCGACAACTCCAAACCGCTGTCGACCACTGTGGAAATTAAATCTTCCGGCAACATTAAAGTCGCCGTGCCCCTAGATCACGGCAGTGTGGTCAGCTACCAGGTGCTGGACGACAACGGCCACGACTGGAAGGACCTGGGCGCCGACGACATTGCTGACGACACCTTGACCTGGGCCTCCACCACCATCCCGAACGAGCTGGTCGGTGCGCACCTGCGCCTGCAAGTGAACGTGCGGGCGGCGGAGAACTCCCCGGCGCTGGACGAATTGTTCGTGATTGCGTCCAACAACGCGATTTTGATGCGCCAGGCCGGCCGCGGTGCCTACGCCCTCGACCTGCCGAACCACAACGTGCTCAACATCAAGCTGGACACGGAAAACAACCGCATTGTCCTGCACTACCCGGAACCGACCGTCCACGTGATGGAGCTGAACCATCAGTATCCGTTCTTCGGCCAGTGGCTCAAGGCGGTGCTGCCTCAGCGGCGGGCATTCAACTAAAAGCCGAAACAAAGCGCCTTAACGGGCGCTTTTCGTTTGCTTATTTTGGATAACCTTGTACAATTAAGTCCGATACTGATCTGAAGGGGCGAGAATATGGCAAACGAATTACCACAAGTAGCGACCATCGCGGGGGTCGACAGCGATGGCAGTGCCGGGGCACAGGCCGATCTGCACAGCTTTTTCATGCGCGGCACCTATGGCACATTGATTTTGACTGCTGCAGTCGCAGGCAACTCCTACGGTATTCACGATAGTCAGGTGATGCCGCTGTCGTTCATCGACAGCCAGTTCAAGGCGCTCGGCGAAGACTTAAAGATCCGCGCTGCGAAAACCGGCATGCTGGCAGACGCGGCGGTCATCAAGAACGTCGCGGCCAACCTGCAGAAGTACGACTTTGGCCCGCTCGTCCTGGATCCTGTGATCTCCACCAAGCACGGCAACATGCTGCTGGAAACCGAGGCCTTCGAGACCCTCAAGACGGTACTGATCCCGATGGCGGATGTCATCACGCCCAACTTCTATGAGGCCGAGCACCTGACCGGCATGAAGCTGACGGACAAGGACGCGATTATCAAGGCTGCTGAAGCGATTCATAACATGGGCGCCAAAAACGTGATGCTCAAAGGCCGCCACGATTCCGCCACCCAAACCGAAGTCAGTGACTATGTGCTGCTGGATTCCGGCAAGCGCTTCTGGCTGACCGGACCGTACTACGACACCGAGCGCAAGAACGGCACCGGCGACACCCTCAGCGCCGTCATCACCGCCGAACTGGGCAAGGGCACCGACCTTGAGGACGCCATCCGGCTCGCCAAACATTTTGTCGACACGGCCATCGCGCATGAGATCCCGGTCGGCCATAAGTTTGGGCCAATCAACCACTGGGCCAACCCATTGGTCCAGCCGAAAACAGATCCTCAGGCCTAACCTGAACTTAAAGAGGCCCACTCACCGAAGGCGCGTGCGAGCGGGCCTTTTGAGTCCCCTGCTAACAATGCTGTCACCTGGGTCCCTTAAAGGTTAAACCGCCTTCAAAAACGTGATATAGTACAATCAATCATCACCATTTTTGGGAAAGGGGAAATTCCTATGAAACGACCAGTTGCCCTGTTGATCACGATCAGTGTCGCGCTTGCGGCGGGCATTGGTCTAGTCGTTCACCATCAGCTCAGCCAAACCGATGCGGCCGCCCGTTCAGTGCAGCGTGTGACCGAGGCGACGCAGGCGCTGCACAAGCCCGCCTTCATTGCCGACCCCAAAAGCAATTTGGCCAGCGCCTACTTGAATCAGGCGAATTACGCCTACCAGCAGGCCGAACGCCACCACACCGCGCTGAGTGCGCACCAGAAGGTCATTTTAAGGGCAGCCGCCCAGCAGCTGAAAGACGCCAAGCTCTACGTCGCCATCCGCTCCGAGGCTTCGGCGGTGCTCGGCCCCACCCAGGTCATCACCGACCAGAAGTACGACAGCACCACGCTGGAGCGGGCCTTCCGAACGCTTGAGGCGGCCAATATAAAGTACGCAGCCGCCGCGAAAACTCCGGTGACACTGGTCTCGCTTCAAACCGCGGCCCTGGCTAAGTTGCGCGCTGCCCAACGCCGGCCCGCCACCGCGCAAACGGTCGCGGCGGCAGAGGCGGCAATCGCGGAGGTGCCGGTGGCAGCCTTTAAGCAGACCTACACCCCAATCGCCGAAAGTCTGAAACAGGAGGAAAAAGTCGCACCCAACCCGCCAGACGCTAACGCGGCCGAGCCCCAGGTCCCAGAGCAGGCAGCGCCTGCCGCACCGGCCAAGCAAGCCGAAAATGGTCAGACAACCAAAGCTGCCCCGGCAGCCAAGGGTTCAGCCCAACCTGCGAAGACCCCAGCCGAGGAGCAGCCTTCGAAGGCGCCCACCAGGCCCGAGGCTGATTCGGCCTCAAGCCAACAGCAAGCACCAGACGCTTCGGTCAGTGACGCCGACCGCGCTCTGATCGGCATCGGTGGCCTGTTCGACACCATGCATGAGGCAGAAACCGCAATGAAGGCTGCTCAAGCTGCCGCCGGCTCCAATCGCCAGGCCAGCGCCTATTCGATTCAGTTTAGCGACGGCTCGATCCACTACACCTGGAGCTGGCTTGAAAGTGATCCGATCCCGGCGCCTTAAGTTAGACAGTAGAAAAAGCCGCCCCGAAAATTTTTCGGGGCGGCTTTTTGCGTAGGCCAGCGTGAGTTAGTGACGGCGGCCACGCAACGCGTCGACCAGTTCCAGAATGCCCATCACAATGAGCATCGCGCCAACGACTTGCAGCAGCGCCATGATTGACCGAAACGGGTTGAACAGCAGCACAAACCCGCAGATGGCCACGATCAGCCCGTAAAGGATCGTCGGAAACGGCGAAACATTCACGTAAACCTGGCGATCACGCGCTGTGATGATCCGCGAGATCCCGTACACCACCAGCATTAGGCCAATGACAATCGGCAGCAGCGACAGTGCCGGCCGCAGCAGGACGGCCACGACCATCGCGCCGATCAGCAAACCGCCGCCGCGCCACAGCGCACTTTGACTTTCCAGCGTCCCTCGCTGGGCGCGCACCGCATCGATGAAGGCGCCAAGGGCGAGCAGCAACATGCCGCCTAACAGCACATACTTCACCACGTGGTACACCGAAGTCGGCGCCAGCAGGAACCAGACGCCGACCAGGGCCAAGATCAACGCTCTCAGCCAGGCGTAACGCGTCAATTTTTCAACGGTATTTCGCATCGCCATCAACCTCTCTTTAACTCAAGCCTAACACCTTGAAGTCCTTGGCCCATCAGCCCTAGGTTGGATTTACCAGCGCCGGTGGTCCCAAAAGCGCCCGTCGACCTCGCCTTGGGCCTGAGCCAAGCGGGTGGCCTGCTCCTGGATAAACGTCTCAAGCGCCGTGAAAAAGGCCCGGTCTTCGTAATTTTTAGCCTGTTCTGCCTGGTGCTTGGCTTGCTCGAGCAGCCATTTTGTGGTTTCGTCCATCAGTCCGCCTCCCCTTCGCGCAACTCGGCGATGGTCTGCCGCAAGCTGGTCAGCTGCTCTTGCCGGTCCGCCAGCGTGGTCGCCATCAGCGCAACCGTTGAATCTGCTTGCCCCCTGGCCGTTAGCTCAGCCAAAAACCAGGCCGCCTGATCCGCAAAGCGGGCGGGTTGCGGCACCGTCAGGTACTGCTGGTAACGGGCGAAAAGCTGCGCCCGCGAAATTTCGGTCAGGTAACCGAACTGGGCGATCTCAAGCGGCGCCAGCAGTGTCAACCCAGTTTTGCGTGCCAGCGCCTGGTACGGGCTTAGCAGGGTGGACATCGAAATTCCCTCACTGCCGCCAATTTGGTAGGCCTGCTTAGGCTGGCTGTATGACACCACCAGCCCAAGCGTTTTGCCAGTGAGCTTGCCGCCGGTTTCGTCGTACGTAAAGCCGCGCGTCCATACGGCCGCAAGCCACTGGTGCAAGCTGGCCGGGGCCTGATACCAGTACAGCGGAAACTCGAAAATCAGCCGGTCCGCCGCCTGAATCAACGCCTGCTCGGCGGCAACATCCAGCGAGCTGATTGCGTCCAGGTGATGCCAGGTGACCCCTTTGACGCCGGCCGCACTAGCCTTTAAAAACTGCTGTGTCGGCGAATCCGCAATGGTTGGATGGCTAACAATGATCAATGTGTTCACAAGGCACCTCCTGCTTTCAGCGCCGCCACTAACTTTTTCTGCACGGTCGGCAGCGCGAGCTTTTCAAAGTCTGCCGCCTTCACCCATTTGGCCGGCAGCACCGCCAAGTCGAAGGTGGGAC
Organism: Lacticaseibacillus sp. 53-4; assembly: GCF_016861805.1. Lineage (NCBI taxonomy): Bacteria > Bacillati > Bacillota > Bacilli > Lactobacillales > Lactobacillaceae > Lacticaseibacillus > Lacticaseibacillus sp. 53-4. The sequence goes on along the minus strand of NZ_BOLT01000005.1, from coordinate 15,879 downwards.
TTTCCGCTTCAACCAGCGTCAGCTGCCACTGCTGGTGAGTAAATGTGTGCCGCACCGGCTTGGCTCCGGTCTCGGTAAAGTTCAGCGCGACCCCGGACAGCGCCGCGAACTGGGCGGCCGCCTCTGTCAGCTGATCAACTGCCAGCGCCGCATCCAGGCCGCTGCGGTCGATCAGCGGAAACATCCACAGGTCTGCCAGCATCCCCGTGCGCGGCCGCCGCACCAGCAGGTACCCTCGCGGCGAGTGGATCACCAGCGCAAAGTAAGGGATCACAACCGGCTTTTTCTTTTTACTTTTGACCGGGTAGTCCAGGACAGTGTCGCTCAGGTAGCTCTGGTCGAAGGCGGCCAGCGGCGAGTGCGCCGGGTCCGGATCCTTCGCGCGCATGTAGCTGCTGCCCAGGTCCATGATGGCCTGGTTAAAATCCCCTGGCCGCTGCGGGTCGATCAGCTGGCGGATCAGCTGATCAAACACCTGACGGGTCTGGGGTCTGGCGATGTCCGCATCAATCTTGAACAGCCGGGCAAAGACGCGAAACGCGTTGCCGTCAATCGCCGGCTCGGGCTGGTTGAAGGCGATGCTGGCGATGGCGCCAGCCGTGTACGGCCCAATGCCTGACAGCTGCCGGAGCTCGGCGGCAGTGTGCGGAAACTCGCCGCCGTATTCTTGCAGGACCTGCTTGGCCGCCTGCTGCAGGCGCCGGGCGCGCGAGTAATAACCCAGGCCCTCCCAGGCCTTCATCACCTGGTCCTCTGGCGCCTGTGCCAAGGCTGCGACGGTCGGGAACAGCTGCAAGAAATGATTGTAGTACGGAATCACCGTGGCCACTTGCGTCTGCTGCAGCATCGTTTCCGAGAGCAATATGTGGTACGGATCGTGGTCCCGCCGCCATGGCAGGTCCCGCTTTTCCTGATCGTACCAGTTCAGCAGCGCCTTGCGGAAGGCCGCGATTTTTTCTTCTGACCAATTCAGTGCCATGAATTCACCTCAAAGCTAGTTTAACGTACCGGTCCCTTATGCAAGCGGTCTCATGCTTTGCTATAATGAAACTACTAACGAAACGGGGGAACGCTTATGACAATTCGCATGATCGCGCTGGATATCGACGACACACTTTTGACCTCGACCCACCAGATCCTGCCCAGCACTAAATCGGCGGTCCAAGACGCGGTTGCGCGCGGCATCAAGGTGGTGCTGTGCACCGGCCGCCCGCTTGCCGGCGTGCAGCCGTTTCTCGATCAGCTTGAACTTGCCGGCGACGACCAATACGTCATTACGTATAACGGCGCTGTGATCGAGTCGCTTACCGGCCGCGTGGTTGCCAAGCACCTGCTCGACAATGCCGCCTACCGCGAAATCACCGCCCTGGGGCAAAAGCTTCACCTGCCGACCAACGTGCTGGACGAGCACTCCACGATTTACACCGCCGACCGTGACGTTGACTGGTGGATCGTCGAGCAGGCGGCCGAAAACCAGGCCGGGCTGAAGATCCGCGACCCCGATGAACTGCCGCCCGATTTTGCCATTGCCAAAGGCGCCTATGTCGGCGAGCAGACGCTCCTGGACCAGGCCGATCCGGCTGTGCGCCAGGCGCTGGGTGAGCGCTTCTACGTCGTGCGCGCCGGTCGCAATTTTCTCGAGGTCATGGACCCGCAGGTGAACAAAGGGCAGGCGCTGCGCGACTTGGCTCAGGTCCTCGACCTGAGCCTCGCCGAGGTCATGGCTGTGGGCGATGAAGGCAACGACATTGCCATGTTCGACGTCGCGGGCCTGCCAGTCGCCATGGGCAACGGCAGCGCCGAGGCCAAGGCCCACGCCAAGGTGATCGCCGGCACCAACGATGAAGGCGGCCTGGGCGAAGTAATCCGCCAGTACGCACTGCAATAACTGACCAGTCAGCCCCCCCCCAAAGGCTGGCTTTTTTACTGCTGATAAAGCACGGTCAGCTCCCCGGCCAGCGCCGTGACCGCCCGCTGGGTGACCGCTTGGGTCAAAAGCTTTTTTGCTGGCGCCTCGTCCAGCAGCGCCAGCGTCAAAATCCGCAGCAGGTGCTTCAGGACCGGCTTGGCCCCATTGGCCCCGATTTGCGCCGGGCGGTTCAGCCCGTCCGCCGTTTTGCGGATCATCGCCAGAAACAAGGCGACATCGATCGTGTGAAACACGCCGCGCGCCATTCCTTCGTTCAGGTAGGCGGCCAGCCGCTCCTCCCACGCGTGCAAGGCGGCCTCGACGCGGCGCTGCTGCTCCGGATAGGCGTGCGCGAGGTCGGCCAAAAATACCGGGCTATTTGACCCCAGCAGCATCAGCTCGGTCAGCAGCCAATGCGGCAGCGCCTGCACGGTCCACGCGGCGGCCGGCGCCTGGCCCTGCGCATTGGCCAGCGCCACGAACTGATCGACCACGGCTGAAACAACCGCATCGCGACTGGAAAAGTAGAGATAAAGCTTGCCGCGGCTGACCCCGACGGCTTTGGCCAGCGCGGCCATCGACTGGCCCGTCAAGCCATTACGAAGAAAAATTCGGTTGATCCGCGCCACCAGCTCTTGGTGTCGCGTCTGTTCGTCTGTCATCGCTGCCTCCGTTTAACTGAGTCGATTATACCCCTGACGCCTACTGCTCAACAAATTGGACAGGAATGATTCAATCTGTTTAGCACCAGTAATCCGCGCTCAGCAAAAAGGCCAGCGGTAAGCGCTGGCCTGAAGTACCTGATTGCGCCTATTGCGCACTTTGCCCTGTCGCAATGCGCTGAAAGTTGGTGCGCAGTGCGGTGTTCTGCGTTTCGCCGGCAGAAGGCGCACCATCGCGGCTTTGGTCCACCAGCACCACCGGCTGACCGTTGTGGAACGCAAAGAAATAGGTGATGCGATTCGGCAGTGGCGGCTCAGTGCCATTGTAGTTATAAATCGCGACCACGTTGTAACTGCTGTCGCCGGTGCCATCCGGACGCCAGGCGAGCTGATTTGGTGTGCCATTAACGAGTTCTTCTGAAAACGCCGTGGGGTACGCGATTCCCACCGATGTTTGCAGCGGATGAATGCCATCGAATTTAGTATAAGACTGACCCATGGTTTTCTCCCAAGAGGCGATAAAGCTGGCCAGCGCCGCATCCTTGGTGCCGTCCCAAGGCGTCGCCGGCTGTGAGCTGCTTGCTGAGGCCTTACTGCTGGCACTGCTGCTCTGCTTGCCGGCTTTGGCCTTGCCGCTAGTCTTACTGCCCGACTTGGCCTTCGCACTTTTCTGGCTGCTGGATTTGACCTTGGCACTTTTGGCCGGCTCAGTCGCATCCGACTTTTTGGCCTGCTGCCCGCACCCTGCCATGACCATTAGGCTCAACAGCGCCACCCCGACGATTCCCCAATGCTTTGTTTTACTCATCCTAACTCCTCCATCTCCTGTTCAAAGGACAAATAATAAACATTACACCTACTTATAATTAAGCTGATTGCCATTGTCAACTATCTGGCAGCCTCAGGTCACGCCAGGCATAAAAAATAGCCGCCATTACTGGCGACTACAAAGAGTTTTAAAATTACTTGTCATCCTCGAGCTTCTCGGCTTCTTTGTCGATTGTGGCAAACCCTGACTCAGTCTTCTTCACTGGGTGCTCGGCACGCTTCTTTTCAACTTCTTCGATCAGCGCTTTGCGCTCCTGTTTACTAAGCTTTCCTGCCATTATTCTCGCCTCTTTTACAGTGGCATAGAGCTGAGAATTTAACTTCTCAACACGTTCAGTGTACCACTTTTGGGTATAATTAGCACCCGAACGCGTCAGTTGCTAATGGTCGCTTGCATGGATCGCCTTCAGCGTGCTTTCCCCAGTTCCAGAGGCTTTGACCTGCAGCTGATCGGGTACACTCGCTCGCAGCTCAGCCACGTGACTGATGATACCGACCATGCGCACCTTCCCTTCGATGGTCCGCAGCGCCTCGATGGCCGTGTGCAGGCTGGCCTGATCGAGCGACCCAAAGCCCTCGTCCACAAACAGCGCGTCAATCGACACTCCGCCGGCATCGTGCTGGATCACTTCGCCAAGCGCCAGCGCTAGACTCAGTGCCGCAATGAAGCTTTCACCGCCAGATAGCGTGTGAACGGAGCGCGTCGCCCCGACTTGATCGTCAAAGACATCAATCTCAAGGCCGGAATCGTTGCGGTGGCTGCCAGGCTCTTGGTGCAGCTGGAATTGGTACCGCCCGTCTGTCAGGTTGCTCAGCCGCCCGTTGGCCTCGGTCAGCACCTCCTGCAGGTACGCCCGCAGGACAAACCGTTCCAGCGATAACTTGCGCTCGTTGTTCCCGTTCATGACCGCAGCTAAGGCGCTCAGCGAGTCCGCCTGGGTTTGCGCCGCTTGGTTTTGTGTGTATGCTGAGTCGATTTGTGCCAGCAGGTGCTGGTCCTGGTCCAAGGCACTTTGGGCCGTGGCCAGATCCGCTTGAGCCTGGCTCTGCGCCGCACTGGCGGCGTCGCGCGCCTGACCCAAAGCGGTCAGGTCAGGGGCTTGGGCCTCCCCAATCTGCTGCTTTGCCTGCTTCAGCAAGGCATTTTGCGTCGTGGTTGCTGTCTTGGCCGCCTCCAGAGCCGCCTTGATCGGCGTGATTTGAGCGACCTGGTGTCGCAGCTCGGCAAACACAGCCGGGGTGGCGCCATCAAGGTTGGCTGCCACTGCCTCTTCAAACGCCGCCTGCGCCGTCGCCAAAGAGGTCTTGGTTTGCGCCTGCTGGCTGGCCTGCGCGGCCTGGGTCGCCTTGGCGCTCGCCACTGCCTGGTTAGCTGCGCTCAAGGCCGTTTCGTTTTTGGTTTGATCATCCGCAAATGTCTTCAGCTTGGTTTGCAGTCTGGCTTGCTCTGACGTGAGCGCAGATAGCGCCGGGGCGTCTTTTGGCAGCGCCTGCTGGGCCGTCTTCAAAGCAGAATCGGCACCAGTCAGCGCCGCATCAGCCAGGTGAAAGGCATCATCGGCCTGCTTGAGAGTTGCCTCGGCACTTTCCTGATCGGCTTTCAGCTGGTCCGCCTGCTGCTGCAGCTGAGTTAACTGCCGTTTTTGATCGTCGGCTTTTTCCTGCAAGTTCTGGACCTGATCTGCGAGCTGCTGGAACGCCTGCTCTGGATTATCGTCTGACGAAAGTTGGGCTGCCAGCGCCTGCTCCTGATCGACGAGCTTGGCCACATTGGTTTGCGCCTGCTCGAGATCCGCCTTACTTTTAGCCAAGTCTGATTGCGCCTTTTGCCGGGCGTAATCAGCGGCGTCCACTTCGTCGTCGCTCACGATTGCCGTCGCAGCGGCAGCCGCGGGGTGCGGATGGTCGAGGCTGCCGCAAACCGGGCAGGCCGCCCCGGGCGACAACTGCGCCGCCAAACTCGCGATTTGCGATTGCAGCTGCGCGTCATGCAGCTGCGTGTAGGCCGCCTGGGCCGCTTCTGCCGCGCTCGTGGTGGTGGCCACCCAGTCTTGGGCGTCCTTCACCTCGTTCTGTGCTTCCTTCAACTCCTTGCCGACATGGCGCCACTGGTCATGCACGGGCTTCAGCGAAGCCAGTCGTTGCGCCTGCGTCTGAAGCGCGGCCGTCTGATCGTCTTGCGTCAGCTTGGCGATGGCCTCAGCATTTTCTACCAGCGCTGCCTTCGCCGCGGCGACCGCGGTCTGCGTTGTCTGCTGACGGGCCAGCGCCTGCGCACGCTGCGCTTTGGCCTTATCTAGCGCCTTCGTGAGGTCGGCCACTCGCTCCAGTTGCGGCCGGATGCTGCTCAGCTCGGTTTCACGCTTACTTGCCGCCGCCATCTCGTCCGCTTGCGCATCAAGCGCCTGCTTGATTTGCTCAGCCGAAGCCACCGCCTGTTCAGCCTGCTTCAGTGCGTCTGCAGTGTGCGCTAGCGCCGCTTCCAGCTGCGTTAACTCGGTCTGCTGGGCGGTGAGGCGATCCGCATCGCCGGTGTGGGCGGCGACCCACTCGAGCTTAGTCAGCAGCTTTGCCTTTTCGGCGCGGGCCGGCGCATCGGCTGCAAGCTGGGCCAGGGCCGCCTGAGCCGTTTGTGCCTGCTCAAACGCCTGCTGCAGCTGCTGTCCATTTTGGTACGCCGTATTGGCCTGCTCGTACTCGGCCGTTGCCTGCTTCAGTGCCGCCTGCTGGTCTTCTTGTTGGGCAGTCAGTGCTGCCAGGGTCATCTTCATCGCGGCAATTTGGTCGGTCAACGAGGCACCATCGTCGGGCTTTGTGTCCGCCGCATACGTGAACTGACCGGCCAGTGTGGTCAGACGGTCTGCGGCTTGCTTGACCTTGGCCGAAGCGTCCTTGGCCTGCTGGTTCATCGCGTCCTGCCAGCGCGCGAACAAGTCGGTGCGAAAAAGGCGCTCGAGCAGCTTGCCCTTGTCATCGGAATTAGCGTCGAGAAACTGTCGGAACTGGCCCTGGGGCAGCAAAATGATCTGCCGAAACTGATTCGCGTCCAGGTGCAGTAAGTCGTTGATGCGCGGGGCGATGTCCCGCTTTTTGGTCCACTGACCGGCTTCCTGACCGTCTTTAAACACTGTGAGGCACACGTTCATCGGTTTGTTCGTGACCCCGCCCTGCTTTTTGGCCAAAGTCTGCGCCGGCTCGCGCCAAATCTCGTAGTCCTTGTCGCCGTGGTGAAAACGCAGTGTCACGCGCGTTTTTTGTGCCGGGGTGGCAAAGTTGGCGCGCATCTCATCCCCACTGCGCTGGTCGCCAGACGTGTCGCCGTACAGCGCAAAGACCAGGGCGTCGAAAATCGTCGTTTTGCCGCTTCCGGTGTTGCCGCTGATCAGAAACAGAGGCGTATCGGCAAAGCTGTCAAAATCGACCGTCGCGTCTCGATACGGCCCAAAGTATTCCATCCGCAAAGTCTGCAGCTTCATTTCTTTTCCTCCCCCGCATTCGCCAGCGCGGCTTTGGCCCATTCCATCTGTTGCTCGCTCAGCTCACTGCCGGTCACCTGCTGGAAAAAGTCGCCAAGCAGCTTCGTCGGCGCCAGCTTCACGTCCGTGTGGGCAACCTCACCGAGATCCACATGGGTCTCCCGTTTCAGCTCAATCAGCCGAGGAAAAACTTGACGCAGCTTCGCCATGACATTAGGAATCACCTCAACATCAGTCAGCTTCACTGCCGTGTAGGCGTCGAGTTCCTCAGCCGAAAAGTTAGTCGGATCGGCGAAGCGCGCAAAACTACCAGTCACCTGCTGCAGGTCATGCAGCGGTGCCAAGCTGACAAACCGGCGCTGCATGGTGTCCGTGTCGATGATGTAAACGCCTTTTTCTTGGACGGCTTCGGACACGGAAAATTTCAAAAGTGAGCCAGAATACTGCACCTTAGGATCATCAAGCGCATGGCGATTGTGCAGATGGCCCAGGGCCACATAATCAAAGGCTTGCAAATCGGACACGGCAACCGCATCCAGGCCCCCGACGTTGACCAACGTCTCGGAATCCGAGTGTTTGCTCCCCGCCGCAAAAAAGTGCCCGACCAGAATGTGCCGCTTGTCCGGTGCAAACTGTTTCTGCATTTTTTCAACGACCGGTGGCATCGCCTTGTTGATGTTCGTCAGGCTGTCATCTTTAAAGTAGTCGCGTGCAGCGAACGGCTCAAAATAAGGCAGCAGGAAAAACTGGGTGTCTTCGAGCTCAATGGGGGTGAAGGCGTCCTTGAGTTCAGTGCGCATGTATAGATTAGTGGACTCATACCATTGCTGCCCCGTGCCCAGCCGGACGCCAGAATCATGGTTGCCTGAGACGACCAAGAGGGGAAAGCCTTCCTCACGGTTGAGGCGATACAGCATGCGGTTAACGCGGTCGACCGAGTCCTCACTCGGATTGGCCCGATCGTACAGATCACCCGCGATGATGATTGCGTCCACGTGTTCCTTTTTGGCGGTCTCGACCAGCTTCTCGAACACCGCGTCCTGATCTTCTGCCAAGTCAAACCCGGCCAGATTCTTCCCAATATGCCAATCGGCAGTGTGCATAATGCGCATGTGAAGGCCCCCATTTCTAAGTTCAATTCAAACAGTTGTTCGCCCCGCTGTCAACGTATTTTCCCGAACTTGGCAGCGCTTTTTCGGTATACTTGACCCAGGAGGAAAAACATGAAAACTTTCATCTTCGACATCGATGGCACCCTGATCGATTCGCCCAACATGTACCTGCATGGCCTGCAGCAAACCATGCGGCGCCACGGCAAAGATTACGCGCTGGCAGACCTAACATTTTCAAACGGCGTCTCGTCCGTCGATACCATGACTCGCCTGGGCTTTACCGACCCCAGCGCGAACGCGGCGGCAATTGAAGAGTGGATCAACGACTCGATGCAGTTTGCCGATTTATCGGGCTGGATTCCAGGCTTTCCCGAGGTGTTGACTCAGCTGCGGCAGGCCGGCGCCAAGCTCGGCATTGTCACGGCCAAAAGCGCGCACGAATTCGCACTGGATGACGCCCGCTACCACTACCGCCGCTACATCGATACCTGGGTCACCGCCGGGCAGGCCAAGCGGGACAAGCCCGCAGGCGACCCAATCGTGCTGGCGGCCAAGCGGCTCTCAGCCGACCTGAACGACCTATTATATGTCGGTGACACCGTAGTCGACGCGCAGGCGGCGCATGACGCCGACGTCGCGTTCGGCCTGGCGGGCTGGACCACGCCTGAACCGACCTCAGCGTTTGAGCCAATTGCCTACCGCCTGACCGCCCCCAGCGACCTGCTCGAACTGATATAAAAACGCGCCGCACGTTCGCCGCCCATTGATGAAAGGGGCGGCAAAGGTGCGGCGCGATTGCTTAATAGATACCTTCGACTTGCGCCTGCGCAACTTCGTGGGCCATGAATTCGTCATAGCTGGTGTCGGCACGGTCGACAATGCCTTTCGGGCCGACCTCGATGATGTGGTCGGCGATGGTCTGGATAAACTGATGGTCGTGGCTGGTGAAGACCAACGAGCCCGGAAAATCGATCAGCGCATCGTTCAGCGCAGTGATGCTTTCCAGATCCAAATGGTTGGTTGGATCGTCGAACAGCAGCACGTTCGCCTTACTCAGCATCATTTTGGCCAAGTAGGCGCGGACTTTTTCGCCCCCGGACATCACCGGCGTCTTTTTCAGGACGTCATCCCCGCGGAACAGCATCTGCCCGAGAAACCCGCGCAGGAAAGTGTTATCGGACTCCTCCTTGCTGGCGAACTGCCGCAGCCATTCGAGAATGTCCAGGCGCTCGTCGGCGAATTCGGGGTTCAGGTCGCGCGGCATCGAGGCGCGGCTGGTGGTCACGCCCCAGGTCACGCTGCCCGTGTCCGGCTGCATGGTCCCGGCCAGAATCTGCATCAGCACGCTGGCCGTGACATCGGAGCGCGAGATTAGCGCGGTTTTATCGCCAGGCCGCAGAATGAACGACACGTTGCTGAGAATCTGCTCGCCGTCGATGGTTTTGGCCACATTTTCCACCCGCACTAGGTCGTTGCCGATCTCGCGCTCCGGCGTGAACTTGATGTACGGATACTTGCGGCTTGACGGCTTGATGTCGTCAAGCGTGATCTTGTCCAGCTGCTTCTTGCGCGAAGTCGCCTGCTTGGACTTAGAGGCGTTGGCGGAAAACCGTGCAATGAAGTCCTGCAGCTGCTTGATCTGTTCTTCCTTCTTGGCGTTTTGCTGGGAGCGCAGCTGTTGGGCCAGTTTGGAACTTTCCAGCCAGAAGTCATAGTTCCCAACAAACAGCTCGATCTTACCGAAATCGACATCACACATCTCCGTGCAAACGGCGTTGAGAAAATGCCGGTCATGGCTGACGACCAGGACCGTGTTTTGGTAGTCGGCGAGAAAATCTTCCAGCCAGGCGATGGTCTGCGGGTCCAGCCCGTTGGTCGGCTCGTCCAACAGCAGCACGTCTGGCTTGCCGAACAGGGCCTGCGCCAGCAGCACCTTGACTTTTTCGCCTTCCGGCAGCTCGGCCATTAGCGTCTGGTGCTGCGCCTCTGGGATCCCCAGGCTTTGCAGCAGCTGGCTCGCATCGGATTCGGCGTTCCAGCCGTCCATCTCGGCGAACTCGCCTTCGAGCTCAGCGGCGCGGTTGCCATCGGCCTCGGTGAAGTCGGCTTTTTGGTATAGCGCATCCTTTTCCGTCATCACTTCATATAAGTGCGTGTAGCCCTGCAGCACGGTGTTCAGGACGGTTTGGTCATCAAAGGCAAAGTGGTCCTGCTTCAGCGAACTCATCCGCTCATTGGGATCCAGCGCCACGGTGCCAGTGGTCGGCGTCAGTTGGCCTTCCAGTATGCGCAGGAAGGTGGACTTGCCGGCCCCATTGGCCCCAATAATGCCGTAACAGTTGCCCGGGGTGAACTTCAAATTAACGTCAGAATACAGGGTCCGATCGGAAAAAGTCATCGAGACGTTGGAAACAGTTAGCACTTCGCTACCTCGCTTTTCTTCTATAGATGCAATACGTTCGCACAATCATACCAAATGGCCGCAGGTTTATCAACGGCCGGCTTTGGCATGGAATAACGAATTAATCGCATGATAGCGTTCTTATTGTTCGCTTATTGTTTTGACATTTTTCGCTTAGACTGCTAAGCTATTGACATCGTCAGTCGGTACTGAGAAATAGTAAGGCAGTCTCCTTTCCGCAAAGAGAGTGATCCAATTGGTGCAAGGATCATCGAAAAGTCTGCAAGAATGGCTCTCAGCAGGTGGTGCCGCGCGCCTTAAGCGCTTCGAGTGGTCGCAAGTGCGGCAACTTAGGTGGTACCGCGCAGCGTCGTCCTAAGCAATTGCTTAGGACGGCGTTTTTTGATTGACGATGGGGTTGGCCGTTCACCCGCTCGCCCAGTTTGGGCCGGCGTACATTAATTATTTTCTTAGGGGGAAATGCCTTATGGCAAAAAACAAGCAATCATCTAATGAGTTATTCAGTGTGCGAACCGTGGTCGCGATCGGCATCGGCACGGCGATCATCTTCATTCTCAAGCGCTGGGTCTCGATTCCGACCGGTTTCCCGAACACGAACATCGACACCTCATACGGCTTCTTAGGCTTCATGAGTGTCCTCTTCGGCCCGGTTGCCGGCTTCATCATGGGCTTTCTCGGCCACGCGCTGAACGACTTCACCCAGTACGGCACCCCGTGGTGGACCTGGGTCTTCACCACGGGCTTGGTCGGCGGCGTGATTGGGTTGTTTTGGAAACGGCTCGACGTGTCCAAAGGCGACTTTGGCAAAAAGAAGCTCATCGGTTACAATGTAGTGTCTGGATTGACCAACCTGATCGCGTGGGCGGCCATTGCGCCAACGCTTGACGTGCTGGTTTACTCTGAACCGGCGAACAAGGTTTACATCCAGGGTCTGATCTCCGCTGTGTCCAACATCATTTCTGCCGCGGTCATTGGCTCCATTCTGCTGGCGGCGTATGCAGCTTCGCGGACGCGTAGTGGGAGCTTGAAGAAGGAAGACTAATCTCCGCTTCAACGATTAGCTAAACACAATAAAAACTACGCCAATTACCCACTGCGGCGCCAGGCGAACCCGCTTGGCGCCGCAGTTATTGTGAGAAAGGATACCCATGAGCAAACCTGCGATCATTTTCGATCACGTCACCTACCAGTACGACAGCCAGGCCGAGCCGACGCTGCACGACATCAACTTAACCATCAACCAGGGCGAAAAAGTGCTGATCATCGGTCCCAGCGGCTCCGGTAAGTCGACGCTGGGCAATCTGATCAACGGCCTGATTCCGCACGCCATCCCCGGCAAGATCACCGGTAAGGTAACCGTGATGGGCCAGGATGTCGAAAGCTCAAGTCTGTTTGACCTGTCTCTGCACGTCGGCACTGTGCTCCAGGATCCGGACAGTCAGTTCGTCGGCCTGACCGCGGCCGAGGACATTGCCTTTGCGATGGAAAACGACGCGACACCGCAGGCCGAAATGAAGACCCGCGTCAAGCAATGGGCAACGACTCTGGGCATTAAAGACCAGCTCGGCCAGTCCCCGCAGGCGCTGTCCGGCGGGCAAAAGCAGCGCACAGCCATGGCTGGCGTCCTGGTTGACGAAGGCGATGTCCTGCTGTTCGACGAGCCGCTGGCCGCACTCGATCCGGCCACTGGCAAGCAATCGATCGAACTGATCGACGACCTCCACCGCCGCCTAGGCGTCACCGTGGTGATCATTGAGCACCGGCTCGAGGAAGTCCTCGCGCAACCGGTCGACCGCGTCATCGTCATGCAAGACGGCCGAATCATCGCCAACGAAACGCCCGAAGCGCTGCTCAAAACCCCGCTGCTGCGAGAAATCGGCCTGCGCGAACCGCTCTACCTCGAGGCGCTGGATCTGGCGGGCATCGACTTCAACGACACCAACGGCATCACCTCGGTGAACACCATCGAGGCGCCCAATTTGAAGCAGAAGCTGAGTGATTGGCTGACCGGCGAACCGGCGCACCAAAAACCGGCGGGCCTGAAGCCTCTGCTGACCATCAAGGACCTCACCTTTGGCTATCCCAAAGGACCCAAGCTGTTCGACCACTTTGATCTGACCATTAACCGCGGCGACATGCTGGCCCTGGTCGGCGAAAACGGTGTGGGCAAAACGACGCTCAGCCAGCTGATCACCGGCTTCGTCAAGCCGGACGCTGGCACAATGACCTTCGCCGGCACTGACCTGGCCACCCAGTCCGTCAAGGAGCGCGCTGACCAGATCGGCTACATCATGCAGGACCCCAACCAGATGATCTCGAAGATCAAAATTTTTGACGAGGTTGCCTTGGGCCTGAGCCTGCGCGGCGTCGATGAGGCCACCATCAAGGCCAAGGTCGAAGACGCGCTCAGGATCTGCGGCCTGTACCCGTTCCGCAATTGGCCGATTTCCGCGCTCAGTTTTGGGCAAAAAAAGCGGGTCACGATTGCGTCCATCCTGACGCTGTCCCCGCAGCTGTTGATTCTCGATGAGCCGACTGCCGGCCAGGACTGGCGCCACTACACCGCAATGATGCGCTTTTTGGAAAAGCTGAACCGCGACTCCGGCATCACCATGCTGCTGATTACCCACGACATGCACCTGATGCTTGAATACGCGACGCGCACCGTGGTACTTGGCCACTCCGGCATTTTGCTTGACGCCGAGCCCGCGAAGGTGCTGACGGAGCCGGCCATCATCAAGCAGGCCCGGCTGGCGGAAACCTCGCTGTACACGCTGGCTAAGCGGATGGACATGGATCCATTCGCCTTCACCGCCGCCGTGATCGCACACGAAAGGCAGGAACGTCATGTCTAACTTATTCGGTTTTGATGGCGGCGACACCTGGCTGCACCACCTCAGCGGCGCAACTAAAATGCTGGCCTTTGTCGGCATTTCGATCATCGCGATGGCCAGCTACGACCTCCGCTTCACCGTAGCAATCATGGTCATGTCCCTGATCCTCTTTTACCAAGCCAAGATCAAGTGGTCGCAGGTCAGCCTAGTCGTGAAGATCATCACCGCCTTTTCGCTGCTGAACCTGATCACCGTGTACTTGTTTTCTCCTGAGTACGGCGTGCAGCTGTACGGCACGCGGCACCTGCTGCTGGGCAGCGGCTACCTGACGGTGACTTCGGAGCAGCTGTTTTACGAGCTGAATCTGCTCAGCAAGTACATCGTCACGGTGCCGCTGGCGCTGATTTTCCTGATCACGACCAACCCGTCGGAGTTTGCGGCCAGTCTGAATAAAATTCACCTGTCCTACAAGGTCTCCTACTCGGTTGCCTTAGCGCTGCGCTACATCCCAGACATTCAAAACGTCTACCACCAGATCTCGCTGTCCCAGCAGGCCCGCGGCTATGAGCTGTCGAAAAAGGCCAAGTTCTCCCAGCGCCTGAAGGGGTCCGCACAGATCCTGATGCCGCTGATTTTTTCCTCGCTGGACCGCATCGATACCGTCAGTCAGGCGATGGAGCTGCGCCGGTTTGGCCGCAAGAAGCACCGGACCTGGTACATGGACCACCCCTTCGCTTGGCAGGATTGGCTGAGTTTGGCCGGCACTGCGGCGATCATTTTGGTCGGTGCCTGGCTCTTCAAAGTCAACGGTGGCCGCTTCTACAATCCGTTTCGGTAACCCCTGAACCAGCCCGTGGCGGCTGGTTTATTTTTGCTCATTTAGATTGTGCAAAATTTTCTATGCTTAATTGGTGCCGCTTACAACTTCGCTATGCTATTCTGGATTTTGAAAGCATACTCATTTGGAGGGGATCACCATGCCAATCGATTTGACTCGCGTTCAAGACGTCTACAAGGACGCCGGCGACAGCATTATTTTTGTCACGATGAACCTCAACCGTCAGGACCAGGCCAGCGATCTGGCGGCGGTGCAAGATCTTGCCGAGCACCTGCCGGCTTTTATCAACAGTATGAACATCCGCTACCCTGATGCCGGCTTGGCCGTTGCGTTCGGCTTCTCCCGCAGCGCTTGGGATTACCTTTTCCCGACGGCGAAGCGCCCGGCTGAGCTCGAGGAGTTCCAAGCGATCCACGGTCCCAAGCACACCGCCGTCGCGACCCCAGCCGACCTGTTTTTCCACCTGCGGGCGCGCAACTCCGCCGTGCCGTACGAACTGCTGTCAGAAATCATGACGCGCATCGAAGCCAACGTCACCACCCTGGATGAGACCCACGGTTTCCGCTACTTTGAGGGTCGCGCCATCATTGGGTTCGTCGACGGCACCGAAAATCCCAACGCCCTGCAAACGCCAGAGTACGCCGTGATTGGTGATGAAGATTCCGACTTTATCAACGGCTCCTACGCCTTTGCCCAGAAGTACCGCCACGACCTGGCCGCCTGGGAGAAACTCAAGGTCGAACAGCAGGAGCAGGCCATCGGGCGCAAGAAGTTCAACGATATCGAACTTGAAGAGCACGAGAAACTGCCGAACGCTCACAACATCGCCTCGCAGGATAACGAAGGCGGGGTCGAACATAAAATTGTGCGCATGAATGTCCCGTTCGCCACCGCCGCAAAGGACGTCAAGGGCACCTACTTTATCGGCTACGCCCGCCACTGGACCGTCACCAAGCGCATGCTTCAGAACATGTTCGAAAAATCCGACCGCCTGCTGGATTTTTCCACGCCCGAAACCGGCGAGGTCTTCTTCATTCCGTCCCAGGACACCCTGGCCCAGATTGCTGACAGTGAATTACCGCAAGCCTAAACTTGCAACAATCCGCCTGCGCCTTGATAATGGAGACATTAACTTCGAAATGAGGCGCAAACATGCTAAACCTTGTCGGAATTTTCGGCAACAACTGGTCGGGCTCGACCAATCGCCAGCTGCTCCAGTTCATGAAGACCCGGTATGCGGCGCAATTCTCCCTGACGCTGCTGGAAACCGGCCAACTGCCACTGTTTTCCCAAGACGACGAAACCCACCCCACTGAGGCGGTGCAACACTTCCGCCACGCCATCGCGGCCGCAGATGGCGTGATCATTGCCACCCCGGAGCACAACCACAGCATCCCCGCGGTGCTGAAAAACGCCCTAGACTGGTGCTCACGCGTTGAACATCCGCTGACTGGCAAAAAAGTCATGATCGTCGGCTCCGCGCTGGGCCCGATGGGTACCGTTCGCGCCCAGGGTCACCTGCGCCAGATCCTGGACTCGCCCGGGCTGGCCGCCCAGGTGCTGCCTGGCAATGAATTCCTGCTGAGTAAGGCGCACGACCAGTTTGATGCGGCCGGGGCGCTGACCAATCAGGCCACGATCGAGTTTCTAGACGAATGTGTCACGCACTACCTCGCCTTTTTAAACGCTTAAAGCCAAAAGTGATGATCCCGCGATCATCACTTTTTATATGAAACAGAACTTGATTTTGAGTACACCAAATACACCTACTCGAAATCTCAAAAAAATACAGGTATAC